>DATCFI010000114.1:0-7846 GCA_036509585.1 Hanamia sp.
GAATATCATTACCGATATAACAGAAGAAATAATATGGATACCATCTTTCACAAACTAATCGAAAGAATGGTGAAAAATAACCCAAAGAGAATTGGAGACAAAGAATAAAAAACTGGGCGGACTAAACGTATATACCTATACACTAAATCCCTTTTTGCTTAGGCAGGATTTTAAAATGGCTAATCCCAGGGAAGGCTCTGTACACGGCGCCCACGGCATGCTTATGAGTAATATATCTTTCATTTGAAAAAAATTAATACTTCCAATTTTTTAATAATAAAAGACCAGTACCTAAGTAAATGGTTAATTGAATTACATTTTCATTTGACCGCATTGGTCTATAACTACTTGCTGGTCTCCAAATGCCTGATTTTTATTTTATTCATTATATTAGGAAAAGAGTTTGCGAGGAAATCTTGCATTCTTCCTACACCTACTTGCTCCTCTGAAACGAAGGTTTTAAGGGCAATTCAAAGTTTGAAAAGAAATACCTTTCAGGTTTCCCTTTTTTGCAGAAATTAACCTGGAGCTTGTAGAATGCAGCATTTGTAAAACAAGATTTCACCATTCTTAGTTTAACAAACCACCACAAAAAATACTTTGTTGGTTTCAATCAGACCTTCAACATACCGGACTGGTCTATAATAACCTGCTGATCGCCAAAGGTAGGTTTGGCACAAAGCACGACAATTACGGCAACGCAAATAACATCAACAGTATCTGCAGCTGCTCCACCACCCAGTTGTCTTACACCATTAAATTTTACAGCAGTTTGAACAGCCTTGGCAGCGCTATCTGAAATATTTAAATTGAGTTTTTTCGCCGCGCCCTTTGGATCAGACTCAAACTGTTTTATATAACGGCCATCCTTTACGACGGCATTGTATGCAGTCATCAGGCTGTTAGCATCATCCTTTGATAAATCAATACCGAATTTTGCAGCATCAACAGATGCAAGTTTTATTCCTGCAGCTAATTTTTCAGGGGCAGAAATTACTGTATTCAATTTGTCAAAATTGGTCGATAAATGGTCCACATTAAAAAGATTGTGAGTAAATCCGATGTTCGGAAGTTTTGAATGTAATGTTTGCATGACTTTAAATTTTATTGATTAACAATAATATAAGAGTGAAAATTTTACATGGTTTTCAAATGTTAGATTCTGAAACTCTAAACTACAGCACTATATAATGTATTTCAATTAAAAATTATGTAAGTGTTTAATAATCAAAAAGCCTGAATTATGTACAAACAGAACTTATTTTACCTACTTATTAAGTTAAATAAGAAATTATTAAATTGATGTAATTTTAGCAGTCAATCGGTGAAAAATATTTTATAAACCGCTATGAAAGAAGAAGAAAATATCCCATCACTTTTTCTGCTGATCCAGGGATTAAACAGCACTGAGAAATCCTATTATAAGAAATTGTCTAAGCGCCATGCAGACCATAATACTTCATTGCATTTAAAACTGTTTAAACTCATAGATGAAAGCAAAATATATGATGAAGAGCATTTGTGCCGCAGTTTAAAAATTAGCAAAATACATTTCTCCGGGCTCAAAAAGTATCTCTACATAGATATTCTTGACAGTATAGTATTTGAAAAAAGAAATACAACAACAGAAACACAATTACATTTTTTACAGGAACAAATCCGGATTCTGATAGAAAAAAGATTGTTTTCACTTGCACAGAAACTATGTAAAAAGGCAATAGAACTCGCTGAAAACTTTGGAAAATATCATTATTTGATCCCGTTGTACCATCTTCAGGCACAAGCGATGGAATTAAGCGACTATAAACAATACCAATCGAAGACAGATACCATTTTTGCTAGTATTCAGGCAGCGATTTTTCAACAGGATTTATTAGCAAAAAATAAATTTTTATACAATAAAATAAAAGTGCAAACACAATATTCCTGGCTTAGAATCGAGACAGAAGAAATAGCGGAAATTATCAACTTAAAAAAGGTAATAAATACAATAAAACCGGGCACAAATAACGAGCCGCTGACATCTCTGTATCATTTCAATGCTTTAGCACTGTGCGAATATATGTTGCATGAAAACGCTTTGTGCACCATTTCGTGTACTTTAATATTAAGTTTATGGAAAAAATTTCCTTGCCTGATCAATGAATATCCAGTTCTTTTTTTTAACTCTTTAAACACAACCTGCTACAACAATTTTTTGTGTAAAACCATTACTGATCAAAAAGAAAATATTATGGCTTATTCAACACTTATGGAATCTTATCTGAAGAATAATTTTTACAGAAAACATTACGAAATTATTCAGTTCAATACAGAATTAAAGATACATCATAAGGGAGCCCAATATGTTGAGGTAAAAATTTTGATTGATAATAAGGCAAAGAACATTCTTTCTACTACCGCAGAACTGATGTCTTCACCCGATAGATTGTCGTTAATGTGCTCAATTTGCATTTCTTATTTCGTATTGGAGGAATGGAACCAGGCGGAGGAGCTGCTTATGTTGGTGAAAGAATTAAACCACGATATTAACAGGGAAGATATTTTGTATTTTTCAAGCGTTTTTTATCTGCTGATTCTTTATGAAAAACAGGAGTGGCATCGGCTCGATTATGCCATTGAAGCCGCTTATCATTATTTATATATCAGGAAAACATTTCGGCCTTTTGAGCGAAAACTGATTTTATTTCTTAAAAAGCTTTTTGCCACACCGTCGAAAAAAACGGGTATTTTATTGAAGCAATTTCTGGAGCAACTCGATAAAGATAATGCGCTTGACAAGCAGTTGAATTTTTATTATTTTAATTATTATGGCTGGCTTGAAAGTAAACTTTTGGGGATTCGGTATATGGATTACAACCGTAACAAAGCTTCTGCAAACGCCGCTATTTCAGAATAACATGTTCTGATAAATTGTGTATTTAATAATTGCGAAAATTGGTAAAGTGAAAATCCGCTGTATTTCTTTCTTCAAGGATTAAATTACATTTAAACGGATATCATTCAGCAATTTAACCAAACGATCATGATAATAATATTGCGCAAGGGGCAAAACCGTGAATTTTTAAATTAGAAAAAAGAAGGGCAATTTTGTAATTGCAAAACAACAAAAATTCCTACTCTAAAATTCAACCTCAGCAAACCGAAATTGAAAAATTAAATTACGAACGTTGTGCTTATCCTGATCCAATGATTCAAAAAAGAATTTTCGCTGTTTACTTAAAAGCTATTTTCGGTTGGAATAATTCAATAATAGGGCAGACTTTCGGGTTGCGTTATAATACAGTTGGTGACTGGATAAATGCTTAAAAAAAATGGATTTGAAGCACTGTTGACTAATAATTATGGAAGAACAAAAAGTGCTTTGGAAAATCATACTGAAAGCTGGGGCGTGTCGTCGGTGGCCATTACCGCAGTAAGTTGCCCTGATAAAGAATATGGTTTTAAAGTACTTGCCGGTGCAGATGATTGGACATTTTATAAGCCAACCGGGCCGGTAACAAGCATCTATTTTATCTCCAATAAATACACGGTCTCCTGGTCTGATTATGATTTTAATACAGAGCCTTGTCTTTACAGAACCCTTCCAAGGGTGTATGGTTTTACCTTTTTCTCCCGCCGGGTGCTCCTGTATTCCGCTACGGCCGGCTATCCCTTAAAAGTGGGAATGACGATGGATATTCCGGCTATGGTATATAACTGGAATTCGCGTATATACGGTAGCCAGTCGGATGATGTAGTTCCGGCCTCCAACGCATCAACGTTTCATCTTTCCATTACGAACGTTACCTCCACTCATTTTTCCACCGTGCAACACGCTGTGTTGATAACACATCCTCTGCAGTTCTGTTCAAATAATGGGCAGAAGAATTATAATTGGGATAGCGGGCCATGTGCTGAAACTTCCCGTTGACAAACAGTTCGTCAAACTGAACATTTTGTTTTACTTTGGCTTGCCAGATGCCCTTTTTATAAGGATTCCACTTCAGGTGCAGCAAGGCACTGCTGCTGATGATTACTTTTTGTTGTTTGAAATTAGTTATAGCAAGTTCGCTGCCTTTTTGCCGCGAATCCAGGGCGGTAAAAACGATAGGCTTATCTAAGCGATAAGTGCCTCCCATCAGATATAGATTAATTTTACCGCTGTGGCTGCGAGCTTCTTTTATCGCCCTAGAGATGGAGGCAAAAGGTTTTGTCTGTGTCCCCGGATCAGTATCCTTTCCACGGGGAGAGACCTAATAGCTCTCTTGCGCCAATAGTCGTACCGGGCAAAATAGCGAAACGGCAATAATTATTATTACTTTGATTTTTTCATCAATTTTTATCCAGGGTCGTTAAGAACAAGCTACGGTCATTCCGTAATTACATCTATTCCGGCATAGCCTACCTCATTGCTATTGTCGGTATTTTTTACCGCCCTCAATCTGATATACCGCGCTTTTTGAGGTGCAAATTTTATTGTTTGCCACAAAGGATTGTTTTTAATGTTTGAAAATTCACCTTGTCTAACCAGTTTCCACGCTATATTATCTTCTGAAACATAGAACTCGTAGTTAGTAATAATACCAGGATTCCATATACTTTGATCGGGCAGATACCTGAAACCCGATAAACTTTCTTCTTTCCCTAAATCGATCACCAAATCAACAGGCATTTTATTATCCTTTGCCTGGTGCCATGCAGTGGCCGGATCGCCATCTAAAATAGCGCTATCTTTTTTATCTGCAATCCCCATAATTTTCCAATCTTTCCTGGAAATATCGAATTTCCCGTCGCTTTCAGGACTGCTTTTTCCCGTGGTGTGATCGTAGGCAATAGCCCTTACCTCTGGTTTACCTTCTGTTTGAAGGGGGCTTGTATATTTTTTTGATTTGGGTGTCGGCTCACTTCCGTCCAACGTATAATAAACAACGGATTCCTTATCAACAGGCGTTATCACTATCTCACCCGATTGATTCCTGATAACGGAAGGAGCGGTGAGTAATTGCGGTGCATCATAAACTCCAATATTAGAAATGACCGGGCAACTTTTTGAATCAGTAATATTGAAACGCAGTTTTGTTGCCGTAACGCTCGGGAAACAAAGAATCCGCTTATAGCCAATAGTTGTTGCCTTGGCTACTTCTTTCCAACTCCCATCAATCAAAGCTTCTACTGTGAATGCTTTCACCCGTTGACCTAAACGAATATATTCCTGTGCGAGAAAACGGTTAAACCTGGTGGGCTTGCCTAAGTCGATTGTAAGCGAAGCCGCTTTAACGCTGTCGTCAGTGGCCCAATAGGTATTTTTATCATCATCGGTCACATTGGCTGCCCTAAAGTCTTTGCTTCCCCCGCGCACGTTGGACGCTGTTGCAGGCTTGTTTTTAGCGAGATTCTTTAAAAACGCAGCTTTTACTGCCTCACCAAAAGCCAATGCATTTTTTTCATCTGTGGGATTAATTCGCCCATCGGGCATTATCGGAAAATTGAGCAGCAAATTAGCGTTGCGGCCAATGGAATTGTAGTAGATTTCCATGAGTTGAGGCACAGTTTTCACTTTTGTGTCTTCACTGGGGTGGTAAAACCATTCGGGCCTGATGGAGGTATTTACTTCCGCAGGCACCCATGCATTGCCATCCTCCACCCCATAATGCAACATATCGTATGGCACATCGCCAGTGGCATTCAGCAGACTCCAGTTTGTTGCACCGACGGATCCGCCTTCGGTTCCAACCCACCGCAGATCAGCCCTATTTCCACCATCATTCCAGATAACAATATTGGGTTGCAGCTTGCGTACGAGTTTATAGGTATTGGCCCAGTCATAATAAGTTTTACGATCAATAGTCCGGGTTTCATTAGCGCCTCCATAATAGCCGGAGCCGCCGTTGGCACCGTCAAACCAGATCTCGAAAATCGGACCGTAGTTCGTAAGCAGTTCTGTCAATTGATTGCGGAAATAGGTAATGTATTCCGGCTTTCCATAGTCCGCCCGGTTTCTATCCCAAGGCGACAGGTAGATACCAAGCTTTAACCCATATTCTTTGCAGGCATCTGCCAACTCCCGCACAACGTCACCTTTGCCGTTTTTCCAGGGAGCATTTTTTACAGAATATTCCGTATACTTCGAAGGCCATAAGCAGAAGCCGCAATGATGTTTCACGGTAAGGATAATCCCTTTCATTCCCGCTTTTTTGCAGATACGTGCCCATTCGCGGCAGTCAAGGTCTTTTGGATTGAACAAATTCACACTTTCATTACCATATCCCCAGGATTGATCTGTGTAGGTGTTTAATGAAAAATGAACAAAAGCATAGTATCCCATTTCCTGCCAGCGCATTTGATTTTCATTTGGAACAGGGCCAAAAGGAGCAGGGGCTTTTGTCTGGGCATACGAGACGTTAATAATAAAGGCGCAGAGTAGCATTCCCATGAAACGGAACTTTGTCATAATGTTTTTAATATTTACTTTTTTTTGATAGATTTAAATTATTTCCCTCCATTCAATTCAACCTGCATTTTTATCTCTTTCTGATTTCGAAAGATCAATAGCTCAGTTCCTGATCCTATCACCGACATTCGTGCTTCAAGCAGGTCTCGCAGGTTTTTGACTTTTTGATTATTCAATGATAAGATCACATCATTCTCCTGCAGAAATTTAGCAGCGACTGAACCCAGTGTCAGTTCCACCACTAATACACCTCTTGCTTCATCCATGCCCGTTGCAGAACGTTCACCAATTGATGCAAGGTTTTTCACTTTGGCACCCATAAAATCAATGGAGGGATTATCGTTTATTTTGTCAAGTGCAATCACAGCGGGAAATGTTGGTCGTTTAGCCAGGGCTTTTAACCGAGGCGAAACAACGCCGAAGCTGTCCATCGCAAAATTTTTAAAACCCGTTTCAAAAGCAACAGAACCATTCTTCAGGCGAAAATCGCCATTCTTTGGATCGATGAAATCCAGGTAACCACATACGGAATGTTTATCTGTCCCATTGTTCCATGCCGCTTTAAGGGAAACTGAATCCGGGAAAACATTATAATCAGTTTCTTTTCCCCATACATTAATCCCTATTGGCATGTACGATGATGAAACGATATTGCGCCTGAACACGTCATTACTGTTTCGAAACCAAACATGCGGGTGAAAAGAATTATTGACCATGATATTGTTTTCAACAATACGGTTCACGCCTTCACGAAGTTTTATTCCGCCATTCAAACAAAGGTTGTTGTAAATAATATAATTGCTTGATCCATCATCCAAATCAATATCCCACCCATGATCGCAACGCATGCGATTGTTGCGGATGATTACAGGCTTAACCACATCGAGTAATGCAAGTTCAAAGTTGGTTGCAACAATCGAATCGAGTATCTTCTTATCGGGATGCCAGTAGCGGTCACGCCCCCACGAATTAAAAGAACCGTGATCGCCGGTTTCCTTTACCGTATTGAAGACATCGTTATTTTCGATGATATGGCCTCCCCAGGTGCCCTCACTCACGTTGATACCTGCACGCGGAACATCATAAATACTGTTATGGCTAACCGTAATACTTTGACACATGGAAAGTTCAACACCCGCCGATTGCTTTTCTGTTATTCCCAGATCGAACATCAGGTTATCAAATACCAAACAATTTGCAGGATAGTTGTTTGTTTTTGGACCTGGCGTACGATCAATTTGTGCTAATGGCACAAATTCATGATATTCAAAACTGGGAGAACGAACAGCATTGGGATCACCAACAAAACAAACAGCGCTGGCGCCGATATTTGAGATCAAACACCCTGACACTTCGCAATCGCGGTTGAATTTATTGAAGAAGACAGCATTGCCACCCAGGTTTGTAAGGGTA
>DATCFI010000115.1:0-14967 GCA_036509585.1 Hanamia sp.
ATTGAAATAAAGCAGTGAACAAAATAATTATAGCAATTTCAGGGGCCAGTGGTTCTATTTACGCAAAAGTATTATTAGATAAACTTTTTTTGATAAAACCACAATGGTCTGATTTAAGTATAGTTATCACAGATAATGCCAAAATTGTATGGCAAACGGAATTGGGCGAATCGAGCTTCGATAAATATGATACAAAATATTACGATAAGAATGATTTTATGGCTCCTTTTGCGTCGGGGTCAGCAAATTATAATATAATGATAATAGTGCCATGCAGCATGGGAACGATTGGGCGCATTGCATCGGGCATTTCCAATGATCTTATTTCCAGGGCGGCAGACGTTATTTTAAAAGAGAGAAGAAAATTAATTTGTGTTGTCCGCGAAACGCCTTACAATTTGATTCATCTGAAGAACATGGAAACAATTACACAGGCAGGTGGAATTATTTGCCCCGCTACGCCGTCATTTTACAGCAAACCTAAAACAATTGAAGAAGTGGTCGGCACGGTGGCAGACAGAATCATAAGCCTGTCAGGTTTAGAAATTGATATGTACAGATGGGGAAATGAGACAACAAAAAATAAAGAAGACGAAAGGTAAGACTGAAAAGTCAGCAAAAGATTTATCTTAAATCTACTACTTCTACTCCGGGATAATCTTTAGCATTAAAAACAAACATAGAATCAGGAATTTTGCTATTTACTTTCATTGATGTGATCGTATAAACATACCGGTTGCCGTTTTTCTCAAATACTTTTGTGGAAACGATGTTTTTTGATCCTTTATCAATCTCAACCAACACCTTAAAAAAAGCCTTTGTTTTATCGACCGGTGTCAATTCTATTTCCTGGATCGTTTTGCCACTTTTCTTTGTTTCTCCATTCAGCTTATATAAAAAATCCTTGTCATAGAAATTCGTAAACATTTTTTGCGGGGTGATTGTGTTGGCATCCGGATCTAACTTCGTAATCTGCACTTCATTAGCAGATTTATCATAAGTCCAGATATTGTCTCCGTCGCTGTAAATCTCCTGGCCGGAAACGGTTACTCTGTACTTTGATCCATTCATGTAAACTGTCCCTTTTTTTGTTCCTTGCACATTATCGTTTCCATTTGCGATGGTGAGGGCAAAAGTGGCTGTGACCGTTTTATAAGTTTTAAATTTTGCACTTACATTATCGAGAATAACTTTTGCATTCGGGTCACTTTTTCCGAGAGAATTGAGTTGAGAAAAAACAGTGGTGCCGCAAAATATAAAAAGACCTAGTAATAATATTTTCATGATAAAAATTTAGAATTGCCAAAGATAAGTATATGGACTTTGCTATTTTGTTATGGTTTAATTAGCTAAATATCAGAAGTCAGTATTACACTTCACTTTTTACGCCGGCAGCTTCACTTTTTAATTGGTTTAGATGACTGAAATCCTTTGCTGCCTTTATAAAATGTACGAAAACGGGATGAGGAATTTCCACCGTGCTTTTCAGTTCCGGGTGATATTGTACGCCTATAAAAAATGGATGGCTGGTAAGTTCCATAATCTCTACCAGGCCGGTTTGAGGATTGATTCCACTGGCAATCATTCCAGCTTCTTCAAACTGGGCTAAATATTTATTATTAAACTCCCAGCGATGGCGATGGCGTTCATTTATTTCTCTGGTTCCATAAATTGAGTAGGCAAGGGTATCCTCCTTTATCCGGCAGGGGTATGAGCCTAACCGCATTGTGCCACCTTTTATGGTAATTTTTTTCTGTTCTTCCATCATGTCTATGACAGGGTCGGGCGTATCCGGGTTCATTTCTGTGGAATCTGCCTCTTTAATTCCTAAAACATTTCTTGCGAATTCAATGGCTGCCATTTGCATCCCGAGGCAGATTCCAAAAAACGGAAGATTATTTTCGCGTGCATATTTTACTGCTACAATTTTCCCTTCTACTCCTCTGAACCCAAAGCCTGGAGCGACTAACAAGCCGTCGAGGCCAACCAGTTTTTCATTTACATTTCCTTCATCAATATACTCACTATGTACATTTACTACCTGCACTTTGCAATCATTCATTGCACCGGCATGAATAAATGATTCAAGTATGGACTTATAAGCGTCCTGTAGTTCAATGTATTTTCCTATCAGTCCAATAGTAACTTTTTTTGTAGGATGTTTTACTTTGTCAAGAAACTCTTTCCACTTGGTGAGTTCCGGCTCTTTATAATCGGTGATATTTAATTTTTTCAAAACGATCAGGTCCAGTTTTTCGCGAAGCATGAAAATAGGTACTTCGTAGATCGTAGAGGCGTCTGCAGCTTCAATTACGGAATCCTCTTTCACATTACAAAACTGAGCCACTTTTCTTTTTAACTCATCGCTCAAAGGACGTTCCGTGCGGCATACCAGTATATCGGGATGCACACCATTTTCACTCATTAGTTTTACGCTATGCTGAGTAGGTTTGGTTTTTAATTCTTTGGCCGCTTTCAGGTAAGGTATTAATGTAAGGTGTATCACAAGGCAATCTTCATCCGGAAGTTGCCATTGAATTTGCCTTACCGATTCTATAAATGGGAGGCTTTCGATATCGCCAACAGTTCCACCGATTTCGGTAATTATAATGTCGTATTGATTTTTCTCTCCGAGCAGCATCATTCTCCGTTTGATCTCATCCGTAATATGTGGAACTACTTGCACGGTTTTTCCCAGGTAATCTCCTTCGCGCTCGCGATTGATGACCGTCTGGTAAATTTTACCTGTGGTCACATTATTGGCCTGGCTCGTATTGATGCTTAAAAACCTTTCATAATGGCCAAGGTCAAGATCTGTTTCTGCACCATCTTCGGTTACAAAACATTCTCCATGCTCGTAAGGATTTAATGTGCCAGGGTCTACATTAATATAAGGATCAAATTTCTGAATTGTGACACGCAATCCTCTTGCCTGTAAAAGCTTTGCAAGCGATGCCGCTATGATTCCTTTACCGAGGGAAGAGCTAACGCCTCCGGTAACAAAAATGTATTTAGCCATTGTTAATCTTTTGATTTAAAAAATAAAATTGTCCTTCATAACAACCAGTTAACTCAAATTGTTGCAATGAACGACGATATAAAAAACTGACCGCGGAGCGAAAAAATGAAATGAAAAATCCGTGAGGTCGTGCAAATTTACGCCTAATAATTAAACCGTAAAAGTAATAAACGATTTTGTGGAAAAAGAGTAAAGTGGATTTGTCGTTGTTTGCAGTAAAAGCACTTTTAAGGGATATTTTTACTTTTAGTCTCAATAAAACCTTCCTTTAGAAAGATAATCCTTTACATATTCTCCAACCCCTGCCTCCAAAGAGTAAAAGGGCTGTTTATAACCCGCAGAGCGAATTTTATTCATATCTGCCTCTGTAAAATACTGGTAGGTTTCGCGGATATCCTCGGGCATGTCGATATATTGGATTTGAGATTCTTTGTCTAAGCCTGCGAAAGTGGCTTTCACCAAATCATCGAATGTTCTTGCTTTTCCTGTACCCACGTTGTAGATTCCTGAAATAAAAGTCGTTGGATCTTTCTCCCAACATTGCAAAAACCAGAAGCAAATTTTAAGTACATCTTTTACATAAATAAAATCTCTCCGTTGCTCCCCATCTTTATATTCTTTTTTATGCGATTTAAATAGCTTAACGAAACCATTTTTCATGATCTGGGTATAAGAATGAAAAATGACACTCGCCATTCTCGCTTTGTGATATTCGTTGGGGCCATACACATTAAAGAATTTCAATCCTGCCCATGCCGGTGGAGTTTTGTCACCCTGATCCTGTCGAAGGGTGCGAAGGGCCCATTTATCAAATTCATTTTTGGAAACCCCGTAAGGATTTAACGGCTTCAGATTTTCAATGAGCGATTCATCATCTTTATATCCGAATTCACCGGCGCCATATGTGGCAGCAGAAGAAGCATAAACAAGAGGTACCTTATTTTCAGAACAAAAATTCCAGGCTTTTTTAGAATATTCTACATTCAAATGTTCATGCACAGCATAATCAAATTCTGTGGTGTCTGTTCGGGCGCCGATGTGATAAAAAAAATCAACTGTTGTTTTTTGG
The DNA here is from genome assembly GCA_036509585.1 of Hanamia sp. Taxonomy (GTDB): domain Bacteria; phylum Bacteroidota; class Bacteroidia; order Chitinophagales; family Chitinophagaceae; genus Ginsengibacter. The sequence goes on from DATCFI010000115.1 coordinate 4,089, forward strand.
GCTTGTAGCCAGTCGAAGAATTTTTCTCTTTCGATTTGTATAGAAAAATTTTTCCCTTCAAGATTCTTCTCCTTTTCAGGATGCGAAAAATCATCAACCAGGATTAAATTTTTGTAACCGGCTTTATTTAAAAAGCCAACGAGGCAGCTTCCAATAAAGCCCGCAGCGCCAGTGATAACAATATTTGAATCCTTATTCATATTCATTTGTTTTCAAAAAGTTCCCGATCGCATTGTCATATTTGTCTTTCCAATCTGCAATGCTTCCCCAGCTTTCAATCTCAATTTTTATTTCTTCTGATGTTACCGCTCCTAATTTTTCGAAAGGGATTTTCAGAGACTTTTCAAATTCATTTACTTGTTCTTCACTTACACTAACGACAACTCTTCCCTGTGCTTCGCCAAACCAATAAGCGTCATTACGAATTTTACTTTTTTGTTTGTTTACTACAAAACCCAACCCTCTTTTAAATCCGCTTTCAGCGAGCGTAATAAAAAGGCCGCCTTCGGAAACATCATGCGCGGATAGGATCATTTTATTTTTAATCAACGCGCTAACGGTTTCGTGTAAACGAAATTCTTCTTCAAGATCAAAATATGGCGCAGAAGAATATTCAATACCGCAAATTTTATGAACGTATTCAGAACAATTGAAGTCTTCAATATTTTTTCCCAATAAATAAATTACATCTCCTTCATTCTTAAAATCCAAAGTCATTTTATTTTCATAATCTTCCAGCAGTCCTACCATTCCTATAACAGGAGTTGGGTAAACCGGTCCGGATGGCGATTGATTATAGAAACTAACATTTCCGCCAGTAACAGGTGTGTCAAATTTTAAACAGGCTTCTGACATCCCTTTAATACTTTCTACAAACTGGTAATAAACTTCAGGATCATAAGGGTTTCCAAAATTTAAACAGTTTGTTACGCCCAAAGGTGTGCCGCCACTACAAACAATATTTCTTGCCGCTTCGCTCACCGCAATCATGCATCCCACAAAAGGATCTGCAAAAACATAAAGACTGTTGCAATCAGTTGTCAACGCCAATGCTTTTTTTGTCCCATGTACCGCTACGATAGCTGCGTCAGAGGGCGCATGGGTGTTGAGGTTGGCTGTGCCTACCATGCTGTCGTATTGCTCATAAATCCATTTTTTGGAAGCAATAGACGGAAGTGAAATTAATTTTTCTGCGATGCTTTTTAAATCGGGGGGAACAGGAATTTTGGCAGCGTCAAATGCTTTTATTTTTTCAAAATATTTAGGTTCTTTATATTCTCTTTCATAAACCGGGGCACCTCCTCCAAGTACCAAACTTTCGGCCGGTAGTTCTGCTTCAAGTTTATCATTCATATAAAAACGAAGCATTTCTCCGTCGGTGACTTCTCCAATTTGTTCACAAGGAAGATCCCATTTTTCGAAAATATCAATCACTTCTTTTTCTTTTCCTTTCTTCACCGTTAGCAACATTCTTTCCTGGCTTTCGCTAAGAAGTAATTCCCACGCTTTCATGTTTTTTTGCCGCGTTGGAACTTTTTCCAAATGAATGTCCATTCCCACGCCGCCTTTCGCACTGGTTTCAGCTGTAGAACATATAATACCAGCGGCACCCATGTCCTGCATCCCAACTATTGCACCGGTTTGTATTATTTCGAGACAGGCTTCCAACAATTTTTTTTCCTGGAAGGGGTCACCTACCTGAACTGCCGGCAAATCTTCTGCACTGTTTTCTGTAATATCGGCTGACGCAAAAGCCGCTCCTCCCATTCCATCTTTTCCCGTTGCGCTGCCCGCGATGAAAACAGGATTGCCCTTGCCAAAGGCAGTCGCACTAACTGTTTCACCTAATCGGACAATACCCGCGCTCATGGCATTTACCAATGGATTGGTATGATAGCATTCTTCAAAGTATATTTCGCCACCGACTGTGGGAACGCCGAAGCAATTTCCATAATGCCCAATGCCACCCACTACGCCACTCAACAAATGTTGTGTCTTTTCATTTTTCAGATTTCCAAACCGCAATGAATTCAGGGTTGCAATTGGCCTCGCGCCCATAGTAAAAATATCACGGTGAATTCCCCCCACACCCGTAGCCGCTCCCTGGAAAGGTTCAATAGCGGAAGGATGATTGTGGCTTTCAATTTTAAAAACCACGCCAAGCCCATCGCCGATATCCATAAGCCCGGCGTTCTCTTCGCCTGCTTTTACTAAAAGCTTGGAACCTTCTTTAGGCAAAGTTTTTAGCCATTTTATAGAATTTTTATAGCTGCAGTGTTCACTCCACATCACCGAATAGGCGCTCAACTCCGTAAAATTGGGCGTGCGTCCCAGCAGATCAACAATTTTTTCAAATTCTTCCTTTTTTAGTCCTAGCTTTTCTGCTGTTTCAAATGTTATTTCCATAATTGTATAAAAAAAGCAAACTTACAATCTCTTAATCTTTTATCGGACTTATGACATGTGAATATTTTAATTAACTTCCCACATTTTAAAAAAATATCTATTGATTTATTTCCTGTTTATTCTTTATAGTGCTATTTTCTGCTGGCAAATACCGCGGATTTCTTTTTTTAAAAAATCAGGATTGCCTGCAAAGCTGCTCCTCACATTGTTTGTTTTAAGAATTTTTGTCCTCATATTAAATGCAGGCATCAATCTTTATTATATGCCTGTTTCTGATTCTGTCAATTTCAATTTATTTGGTATTGAAGAATATCATTTGCTCTTTAAAAACCCTCACGAATATTTTGTAAATATTTTCCATGCCAATTCTCCACAAGCTTATTCAAGGCTTTTAGATGCTTCTCATTCTTACTGGAATAACCTTCGAACTAATTTGCTGATTAAGATGCTTTCAATTTTTGATCTTTTCAGTTTTGGAAATTATTTGATCAATTCACTTTTCTATAATTTTTTAGTTTTTTTCGGATTCGTAGCGCTTTATCGTGTGTTTATCAAGATATTTCCAACTTCTTTTTATCAGCTTATATTTGGAATCTTTCTTTTGCCATCTGCACTTTTTTTTACGTCAATGATACACCGAGACGGTTTGATTTTATTGTCGCTTTCCATGATCATCTATAATATATTTTTTATCATAAACGAAGGAGTCTCCCGAAAGAGATTGATTGGAGCTATTTTTTTTCTGTTAATGGTCTTCTTATTAAGAAATTTTGTATTTATCGCGTTAATACCTGCTTTAATAGCCTGGTTGATCGCAATAAAATTTCCGAGGTATGCTTTTATTTCATTTGCGGCTGTTTATGTAATTTCTTCTATTTTATTTTTTACATCGGGCTTTATTTCTCCACGGGCCAATCTGCCGCAATACGTTGCATCCCGACAGGAAAGTTTTATCGAAATAGGCAAGTTAGGAAACTCCACCATTCCGATTAGAGTACTTGATCCAAATTTTAAAAGTTTTGTCAGAAATGCGCCCCAGGCTTTTAACCATGCCGCTTTGCGCCCATATTTTTCTGAAGTAATACGCGTTCAATACCTTCCTTTTGTCATTGAAATATTTATCATTGAAGTGCTATTTGTGGTTTTCTTGGTTTTTCATAAAAAGGAGGTCGTTATTAATCCTCTCATCTATTTCGGAATCTTTTTTAGCATCACCATGCTTTTGATGGCAGGATATACAGTTCCTATTATCGGCGCTATCGTAAGGTATAGAAGTATTTATTTAATTTTCTTAATCTTGCCCATTCTTTGTTACACAAACTGGCCTAGGGTAAAAATTTTTTTAATTAAGAAAGCATCGTAAAAGTGGGGTCAGTTTAATAAATAAAAATTATTGTTATTTGTTTGCTTACTATTGTGGATTAAAAACCAAATAACTTTAAATCACCCTAAGTGACTATAAACAAACAGTTTAAGGATCATATCAAGCGGGTCTCAATCATATATTAATATAAGATATGTGAAAATATTTTGCAAAAATGTGAATAAAATCACCAAAATGGCCGGTTAAAAGTAAATATTTCCGAAAAAAAGTTGTTTTTTTGCACCCTAAAATTATCAAAATGCAATCATTAAGATTAAATGCTCTCCACGAATTGTTTTCACGTGGACAGAATAAGGAGGTTCCGGCTTCCAAAAAGATAACGGGCTATTTCGGCGAAGATGTTTTCGACTTGAAAAAAGCCCGCGAATTTTTGAGCGATGAAGCATATAAAAGCCTGATTTCTTCTGTTAAGAATCAAACAAAGATAGACCGCAGAATGGGAGATCAGATTTCATCAGCATTGAAAAGCTGGGCAGAATCAAAAAATGTAACCCATTATACTCATTGGTTTCAACCGCTCACAGGCGCTACAGCAGAAAAGCACGATTCATTTTTCACCCTTAAAAGTGACGGAACCGCCATTGAAGAATTTGACGGTGCCGCATTGATACAGCAGGAACCTGATGCCTCTTCTTTTCCAAGCGGTGGTATCAGAGCTACTTTTGAAGCTCGCGGTTATACAGCGTGGGATCCTTCTTCTCCCCCTTTTATAATTGAATCAGGAAACGGTAAAACACTTTGCATTCCTACCATATTTGTGTCTTACACCGGCGAGTCTTTGGACGCAAAGACGCCATTATTGAAATCTACTGTGGCGTTGGAAAAAGCCGCCGTGGATGTATGCCAGTATTTCGACAAAAATATTACCAGTGTAAAACCAACACTTGGTTGGGAGCAGGAGTATTTCGTAATTGATTCAAAATTAGCAGGTAGCCGTCCCGATCTCCTTATGACAGGACGCACGGTGTTTGGGCATGCTCCAGCTAAAGGTCAGCAACTGGAAGATCATTATTTTGGAGCGATTCCGGAAAGAGTGTATTCCTTTATGCGCGATTATGAAAATGAATGCTACCGTTTGGGTATTCCTTTAAAAACAAGGCATAATGAGGTAGCTCCTTCGCAGTTTGAGTGCGCTCCCATTTTTGAGGATGTAAACATTGCTGTGGATCACAACACACTAATGATGGACGTAATGACAAGGGTCGCAAAAAGGCATGGGCTAACAGTGCTACTTCACGAAAAACCTTTTGCAAAAATAAATGGAAGTGGAAAGCATAATAATTGGAGCATGGCTACCAATACGGGTGTCAATTTACTTGGTCCAGGAAAAACCCCGAAAACTAATTTAATGTTTCTCGCTTTTTTTGTGAACACAATTAAAGCGGTACATGATCATGCGGCTTTACTAAGAGCTTCTATCGCATCCGCCGGGAATGATCACAGGCTTGGGGCTAATGAGGCACCGCCGGCTATCATTTCAATTTTTATCGGAAAATATTTGACAGATGTTTTGAATGAAGTAGAAAAGCGTGTAGGGCAAAAATTTGATGAACAGGACGAAGCGATGCTGAAGCTTGATATTCATAAAAGTATTCCTGAGCTAATGCTTGATAATACTGACAGAAACCGTACGTCTCCATTTGCTTTCACAGGAAATAAATTTGAATTCCGGGCTGTTGGTTCATCAGAAAATTGTTCGGCACCTATGACGGTTTTAAACACCATCATGGCTGAAACGCTGACTCAATTTAAAGTTGACGTAGATGAACTGATTGAAAAAGGCGAAAAGAAAGAGATCGCTCTAATGCAAACAATTCAGAGATACATTGTTGAGAGTAAAAAAATACTGTTCGAAGGCGATGGTTATAGTGAAGCATGGGAAAAAGAAGCTGAAAAAAGGGGATTACCTAACGTAAAAACGACTCCTTTAGCGCTGGATGCATTTGGTACAAAAATTGCGGAGCACGTTTTTGAAAAGCACCAAATTTATTCTAAGAAGGAGTTGGAAGCAAGGCATGAAATCTTATTGGAAAATTATACGAAAAAAATTCAGATAGAAGCCAGGATTATCGGAGATATGGCAAGCACTTACATATTGCCTGCGGCTATCAAATATCAGAATGTATTGATTAAAAATATGATAGGCCTGAAGAATCTTGGGTTTGATGAAAACAGTTATGCTGCCCAAAAACTGATCGCTCAAAAAATATCCGAACATATCAATGTAATCAACACGAAGGTTAAAGCAATGATAGAGGCAAGAAAAGTGGCGAATGATATAGCGAACTCAAGAGATAAAGCCATTGCTTATTGCGATGATGTGAAGAAATACTTTGATGAGATCAGGTATCATGTAGACAAACTGGAACTCTTGGTGGACGATGAATACTGGGAATTGCCTAAATACAGAGAATTACTTTTTCTTCGTTAATAGTGATGTTAGAAATTTAAATGCACAAATGGGCGGTTATTATAACCGCCCATTTTTTATACGCTATGCTTGCTTGGTTCTTCGTTGATTATGAGGGTTTAATTTTTTTTAACAAGTTCGTTTAAACTAAATGGAGAATTATCCATCTATGATTGAAATAAAAGATAAAAACCATGAAAAAATTATTCTTGTTAGCGATAGCAGCTTTCCTTTTTGCAATCAGTTCAAATGCCCAGGTTTCAAGAGAAACAAACCCAAATCAAAAAGTTCAATCAGATTCTTTGCGCGCTCACAATAAGGCGATGATGGACGATCTGAATTTAACGCCCGATCAAAAATCGCAAATGAAAGCTGTTCAAGAGAGTACTAAACAACAGAGAGATGCCATAAAAAATGACGCGAGCCTTACCTAGGATGAAAAAAAGGCAAAGATGAAAGATTTACAAAAATCACACTCTCAAAAAGTGAATAGTATTTTAACACCCGATCAGCAGAAAAAAGAAATGCGTATATTAAGAATATGAAACAGCAAAGAAAGGAGCACCATAAACATTCGAGCGGCACAGCTACTTCGTCTGAGTAAGGGCGAAGAAGTTCAAGAGATTCCCCCTGAAAATGCAAAACCGGCTAACACGAATGAGTAGCCGGTTTTGTTATAAGCTAAGGCGCGCCAGTTCCATCATTTCATTATACTTATAGATATTTACTCCCGATTTGTTTTGTTTACTTTCGTTTAACATGGCCCTGGCGATATTATCTGCCCCGATAGCCTTGTATTTTTCTAATGGGCCAAAAAAAGAAAAAGAAACAAGGTCCATTATTGTTTGCGCTATTTTTTCGATTGTTCTCTTTTCTATTCGGTTGCCGCTTATTATGGAAGGTTGAAAAATGGCGATGCTTTTGAAGGGAAATTCTTTCAATGTGTTTTCGGTCTTACCTTTTAACCTTAAATAAAAATTAGAAGCATTTGCATTAGCGCCAATTGCTGAAACGATCAAAAACTTTTTATATTTTTTCGAAACTCCAATCTTCGCGGCATTTACCGGGATATCAAAATCAATCTTTTTATACAAAGTTTTATCACCTTTCACTTTTTTTTGAGTAGTGCCAATGCAGGAAAAAATCACATCACCGTCACCAAATTTTTGCATGTAATCATCTGTGTCATTAAAGTTTACAATTTCCTGCTCCAATTTTGGATGAATCACATTTACTTTTCTCCTTACCAGTATCCTTACAGTTTTATAATCCTTATCTTTCAGTAGTTCCTCCAATAATAAACTCCCTGTTAAACCGGTGGCGCCTAAAACTACTGCTGTTAATTCATTCATATTTTGGTATTTTGCCGGTAATTATTATTTATGCAAGTTCATCAAAATTATTCACTGAAAAAATACAACACTTTTGGCATTGATGCAAGGACAAAATATTTTGCAACATTCTCATCGTCAGACATCCTGGAACAATTGCTTGAAAACAGCAAGAATGTTTCAACCATCATAATTCTTGGAGGAGGTAGCAATGTGCTCCTTACCAAGAATTATGATGGTTTGATTTTAAAAAATGAAATATCCGGAATTCACTTTATTTCTGAAGATGACAACTTTGTCTACATTAAAGTGGGCGCTGGCGAGGTTTGGCATCACTTTGTATTATATTGTATAAAAAATAATTTGGGTGGAGTTGAAAACTTATCACTCATTCCTGGCAATGTTGGCGCTTCGCCGATGCAAAATATTGGCGCTTATGGCGCAGAAATAAAAGATGTTTTTTTCGAATTGGACGCATTTCATCTGGAGGAAAAAATAGTTCAAAAATTTTCGGCTAACGATTGTGAATTTGGCTATCGTGAAAGTGTTTTTAAGAAGCAATACAAAGATCAGTTTGCCATTTTAAATGTTACCTACCGTCTCAGAAAAAACCCGGAATTCAATATTTCGTACGGCGCAATAGAAGATGAACTGAAAAAAATGAACATTGAGGAACTTTCGGTCAAAGCCATTTCAGATGCGGTTATTAGTATCCGAACATCCAAGTTGCCGGATCCGAAGATTATCGGAAATGCGGGAAGTTTTTTCAAGAACCCCGTTGTAGATAACCATAAACTCGAGGAATTGAAAATTTTATCATCCGAAAAAATTCCTTTTTATAAAACTAATGAAGAACGTGTAAAAATACCGGCAGGATGGCTGATAGAGCAATGCGGGTGGAAAGGTTTCAGAAAAGGAGATGCCGGCTGCTATGATAAACAAGCTTTGGTTTTGGTAAATTATGGTCACGCCACCGGTAAAGAAATTTATCACCTAAGTGAGGAAATAAAAATTTCAGTAAAAGAAAAATTTGGGATTGAGTTGGAAAGGGAAGTAAATATTCTTTAAAAATGTTGCTTTACTCTCTTTTTTATTTCTACAATGGATTTTTAAAAAGATATCCTGTACCTCATTCGGCATAAAATAAAAATTTATCTTTTCTGTAACTAAAGCATTAGTTATCAATTTAATTTTCCCCTATCTTTAAAGTCTAAAAACTATAACATGCATACAAAAAATCTTTTGCTGTTAGCTTCTTTATTTTGTGCCTTGCAAACTTTTTCACAAAATAATTTCACTTATTCGCCGGAGAAACCCCAGGCGGGAGATGTAATTACGATTCATTATACTCCCTCTGGAACTATCGCAAATACCACTGTTTCGCCTACGTCTATAGTGTATGCGTTGGGAAGCAAAGGACAAAAAACAGATGACCTTTTATTGAAGAAAACAGACAACGACTATGTAGGTACTTTAAAAACGGACACCTCGGAGAATCTTGTTTTCTTTAGTTTTTCTGTAGATAACAATTTTGATAATAGTTCAAACAATGGCTATTGGATTCAGCTGTATAAAGGCGATATTTTAAAAAAAGGCGCTGACCTTAGTTTGTCAAGGTACTATCAATCTTACGGACAAAATGCAGGTCTCGAGCCAGCTAATGATAAAGCCCTAAATGCTATGGAAGATGAATTTAAACGGGATCCCGAAGCAAAAAAAGCAAACCTCATCGCTTATGCGAGGTTGTACATGCAGGTAAATAAAGACAAAGGGCCTGATTTGATCCAAAAAGAAATTGAAACTCAAATAAAATCCGGATTAAAAGATGAAAGCGATTATTCAAACGTGCAAAATCTATACACGCTTGCAAAACTCCCCGAACAAGCAAAACTTATTAATGATTTAGTAAAAGAAAAATTTCCTAATGGCAAATGGAAAATAAATGAAACGGTTAATGATTTTTTAAGAGAAAAAGATATTGCCAAAAAGGAACAAATGTTGGATGGTATAATTCTCAAAATTAAAAATGATTCCAGTTGGAAATATCTTGCATCTTCTTTGCTTGATTTTGAAAGTGTTATTCCAAGCGCATACGAGGAAAAACAAGACTGGGATGGAATGCAGAATGCCATAAAACAATATGACATTAAAGGAAGCCAATTGGCAAGCATCTATAATAACGCCGCATGGGAAATTCAAAAGACAGGTAAAAACTTAGAGCAGGCTGGAAAAATGTCTGCAACGGCTGTTGATTTTGCTAATAAAGAATGGAAAAACCCAACAGAAAAAAAGTCCGATTACCTCCCTGCATCGCAATGGGAAAAGTCGCGTGCTGATAAATATGGTATGTATGCCGACACCTATGCAATGGTTATGTATAGAATGGGTAATTATAAAAAAGGATTTCCTTACACAGAAGAATCAGCAATAAAAATCGCAAAAGGCGAAACTGCAGACGGAAATAATACTTATGCGTTGCTTGCAGAAAAAGTTTTATCACCTAAAAAATATGTGCCCCAATTAGAGAAATTTGTAAAAGATGGAAAAGCCACTTCCGATATCAAAGAAATTCTGAAACGCGCTTATATAACAAAACATGAGTCAGACAAGGGATACGATGACTACATAGCAGTACTTGAAAAAGACAGTTATCTGAAGATGGTGGCCGATCTGAAAAAAAATATTCTGAACGAAACCTCGCCGTCTTTTACTCTGGTAGATCTCAAAGGAAACAAAGTAAATATTGCTGATTTGAAAAATAAAGTGGTAGTGGTTGACTTTTGGGCTACATGGTGCGGCCCATGCAAAGCCTCATTTCCGGGAATGCAAAAGATGGTAGCTAAATATAATAATGATCCTGATGTAAAATTCGTATTTGTTGATACATGGGAAACAACCGATAAAAAAGAAAAAAATGCGACTGATTTTATCGCTTCCAAAAAATATGACTTTCATGTATTGATGGATAACGACAGCAAAGTGGTGGAACAATTTAAAGTTTCGGGAATTCCGACCAAATTTGTAATTGACAAAAATGGGATTATTCGCTTTAAAGCAGTTGGCTTTGACGGAAGTGATGATAAATTGGTAGGTGAACTTACTGCCATGATTGACATGGTAAAGACCATGTAAGAAAACGCATCCAAAGGATTCGCTGATAAAATAATAAAATACTGAAGTCCCATTTTTGGAACCTGCCCTTTCTATAATTTTATAGAATAAATCGTTTAAGTCGTGAATACCTTTTGATAAATGGGGTCACTCTTAACCATTCTTTCTAGAAGGTTGTGAAATATAGTTTTATCAAATCCCCGTCTGTTAAAGCGATAAAAGAATTCATTCAGATAC
>DATCFI010000116.1:0-13624 GCA_036509585.1 Hanamia sp.
GAATATCATTACCGATATAACAGAAGAAATAATATGGATACCATCTTTCACAAACTAATCGAAAGAATGGTGAAAAATAACCCAAAGAGAATTGGAGACAAAGAATAAAAAACTGGGCGGACTAAACGTATATACCTATAAATCTATTTTTGAAACGCATTTCCATGCTGACTTTGTAAGCGGGCATTTAGATCTAAGTAAACAAACCGGAGCCACTATCGTGTATGGTCCGAACACTGAAGCCAGGTTTCCCTTTTATCTTGCTAAAGATGGCGAAGTGTTTAAAATTGGTAATATTAGCCTGGAGGTTATTCATACGCCCGGGCACACCATTGAATCTACGTGCTATCTTTTACGAGATGAACAGGATAAGCCATATTGCATTTTTACGGGGGATACTTTATTCATCGGCGATGTAGGCCGGCCAGACTTAAGCAGTGGAAATCTTACTAAAGAAGAATTGGCTTCGATCATGTATGATTCTATACAAAATAAAATAATGCCGTTGGCTGATGACGTTATTGTATATCCTGCGCATGGCCCAGGAAGCAGTTGTGGTAAAAACATCGGCACGGAAACCCAAAGTACCATAGGAATTCAGAAGAAAACGAACTATGCATTGCAACCTCAGACAAAAGAAGAATTCATCAGTGCGGTTACGAAAGATCTGGAGGAACCACCGCCATACTTTAGCGTAAATGCGAAAATAAATAAAGAAGGATATCGTAATCTTGACGACATAAAAACTATAGGGCTTACGCCACTTTCGATAAAAGAATTTAAAGAAAAAGCTGCTAATGGTTGTACGATACTTGATACAAGGGAATCTCACGAATTTACTGGAGGGTTTGTCCCTGGTTCTGTTTTTATAGGCCTGGAAGGAAGATTTGCTGAATGGGCGGGTAATTTACTTCCATTTAATCAACCAATAATTCTGATAACTGCTTCGGGAAATGAAGAAGAAACTGTTGTGCGGCTTGCCCGCGTTGGATTTGAAAAAGTAGAAGGGGTTTTGAAAGGAGGATTTGATGCATGGGAAAAAGCGGGAGAAAAGATAGATCTGATTATAGATATAGAACCTGATGAACTGGCAATGGATATCCCTTTTGATGAAAACCTAACCGTATTGGATGTACGAAAATTTATTGAATTTGCAGAAGGGCATGTTAAGGATGCCGTAAACCTACCGCTATCCGAAATGACCGACGTTCCTCAAATAGCAAACCTTGAAGAAAACCAGAATATATACGTTCATTGCGCAGGTGGCTATCGCAGTACGATTGCAGTTTCACTTCTTAAAAGACAGGGATACCACAATTTGCGGAATGTATTGGGAGGCTGGAACCAAATAAAGGAGCAAAAATCTATTGCTATCCAAAAGGAAGCAAACGTGCTGAATTAAAATCGGTGATTTTTGTTGGTTTACTATTGGTGCTCATTTTTTTTGTACAACGATTAAAACTAAAATTTTTGTTTTACTTTGATACAAAGAATGAATGGCACAATCTCAAAAAATACGTTACTTTTTATTCAGCCAATACCTGGCTGATGGTATCAGAATCACACTTGAGATTATAATACCTGCTGTTGTTTTTTCTTACCTCGGCCACCTGGATATTGGTATTACCCTTTCTTTGGGTGCTTTATGCGTCAGCATAGCCGATGGCCCCGGGCCTGTAATTCACAAAAGGAACGGGATGTTATATTGCAACATCTTTATTTTTATCAGCGCCGTTCTTACCGGCCTCTGTAACGGGAATATTATTTTGATGGGTATCCTGATCCTTGCTGCCTCCTTTTTTTTTACGATGTTTTCGGTCTATGGCAGCAGAGCAACAACAGTGGGCTTTGCGACTTTGTTATTGATGGTTTTGCGGATGACCGAGATAATTCCTTCCGGTAAAGTATTAGAGGAAAGTTTGTTAATCTTGGGTGGCGGTATATGGTATATGGTAGTAGCTTTATTACTCTTTCGCATTACTCCATATCGTCCGGCGCAGCGGTCGTTGGGTGATTGCATCCACGAAACAGCAAAATATCTATTGATCAAGTCTGAGTTGTATGAGCCTCATTCAGAGATTGATGAACTATACAGCAGGTTGATAAAGCAACAGGTAACTGTAGTCGAAAAACAAGACGTAGTAAGAGAATTACTATTTAAAAACAGGTCGCTATTAAAGGAATCTACACGCACAGCGCGATTGCTTGTGTTAACCTTTGTAGATGTGGTTGATATTTTTGAACAGATGATGGCCTCTTGGTACGACTATTCGTCACTGAGAAAGAAATTTTCTAACACAGGTATTCCCGAGCAAATTTCTTTTGTTATAAAAAATATCGCGAACGAAATGGATGGCATTGGTGAGGCGATACAATCGAACAATACGTATAAAAGGAACTTTGACCTGGCAGTTGATTTAAAAAATTTGAAACAAAAAGTTGACCAATTGCCCGACGAGCAAAACACGATAATGCTTAAAAAAGTATTGGTCAATCTACGTAGTCTTGGAGAAAAAACGGATGATATTTTAAAATATTTTCAGGAAGATATTTCGGCAAAAGGGAACCTCAGGAGTAGGACTGAATATTCAAGATTTGTCACTCATCAAAAAATTAATGGAGCCGTTTTTAGAAATAATTTGAACTTTAAGTCTAATATTTTCAGGCATTCTTTGCGAGTAATGATCACTTGCGGTGTTGGTTATGCTCTTTCCAAACTGTTGTTGAATGGCCATCATAGCTATTGGATATTAATGACTATTATAATTATTTTAAAACCGGCCTACGGCCTTACAAAACAAAAGAATTCAGACAGATTATTAGGCACGATAGCCGGCGGCATTATTGGTTTATTGCTGCTTTATTTTGTAAAGGATAAAGCCCTTTTATTTGCATGCATTGTATTTTTTATGCTGGGTACGTACACCTATAAAACGCTAAACTACATTGTAATGGTGATTTTTCTGACACCATACATCCTTATTCTTTTTCATTTTCTGGGCCTTGGTGCTATTGATGTGGCTGGTGAAAGACTGATGGATACCTCGATAGGATCTGCATTAGCGTTTTTAGCAAGCTATTTTTTATTCCCGCAATGGGAATCAGAGAGCTTACAAAAATATATGGTTGATGTTCTAAAGGCAAATATTAAATACCTGGGAAAACTGAAAATTATTTTTACCGGGAGTAAAATTTCCACGCTCGATTACAAACTGTTGCGAAAAGAATTATTTGTCAGTACGGCCAACCTGGCCGGTGCGTTGCATCGTACGCTCAGTGAGCCAAAGAGCAAGCAAGGCCACGTCAAAGAAATTTATGAATTTGTGGTTTTGAATAATGTGCTTTCTTCTAACATTGCAAGCCTAACAGCTGCTGCATATAACCAGGAAAAACATTATCCTAAACAATTTTTGATTATTGTAAATAACGCGTTCTCCCTGCTGGAGGGGGGTTTGCAAAAATTAGACAATTCTTATTTTGCTGACATCAAAAAATCTTCACTATCCAATTCATTTGATGACACAACACCAGTAAATGTCCACGAAAAAGATCAGCTTGATTTTATCTACAAAGTAAGCGGTGACATCAAAAAAATTACGGATGCTATTTCTGAATAAGGTTGTAAGAAAAAGCGGACTCAGTAGCTTGGAAATAATCTCAGTAAACCAACTTTTATGAATTATTTCTAATCAGGTTAATGATCTTCCCATATAAGGATCGCTCTTGCTGTGATCACCGGTTTCCACGCGCCCTGCATATCTTTTTTCAAATAAATTATTGCCTTTTATTTTTAATGAGATATCATACCAATTAAGACTTTTTTTGAGGTTCAATACCGTTTCTTTTGTATCCATTTTATTTAGAACTAAAGACCGGGTTTCATTTTTATAAGAATTATCATTGATTTCAATAGAATGATTTTTATCACTTAAATTTTTGAATTGCAAAATAACATTGCCTGTAAATTTTTGAGGATTATTCTTATAACCGTCATACCTGAATTCAATGCTAATAAGGGGGTCATTTTTATCACCCATAAATTCCCTGAAAAACCCATTGGGGCCGTACACTTTTAAATGATAAAAATTATTTTTAAAATTTTCCAGCGGCCATTGGTTTTTGATTTCATCGCCTGCCCGAACCGCATAAGACCATGCTTTTACATCTTCATACGATTTTGGATTGTTCTTATTGTTAGACTCATATTCCCCAGGAGCATATACATTAAAAGGCGAGCCTGCGGATTTTGCGCCGAACAATTTATTTCCCGCCGAAAAAGAGATGTCAAATGTTTTTTTGTCAGCACTCAATTTCCCATCTGCATCTATCTGGTAAGGCAGTGCGCATGAATTTCTGATGCCGGATTCCTGGTGCGGAAGCAAGGGTGTTTTATGCGGATTCTGTCTTATTCCTTTTATTTGTTCCTGGCTTAACGCATTGAAATCGGTTGGTAGTTTTTTAAATTTTGCATTATAGATCTCCTTTACAAACGGATCATATTTTACAAATGCAGGGAGTATGATTTTTTCGCCATGGTAAGGCCTGAACACTGAAGTAAGATCACCGGAAACTAATCGCCGCCAATCGCTGATGTTGGTTTCTTTAATTTCTTTTCCTGTTTTCTTTGTCAAAAAATTTTCTAAAAATTGTAAAGTGGATGTATGATCAAATACCTGTGAATTGACCCAGCCTCCGCGCGACCAGGGTGAAGCAATAACCATTGGGACCCTGTAACCTAATCCTACAGGGCCTTCACGAGCATCGTTTTTATCAAAATCTTGCCTGCTCAATTCTTCCTGCATCGTTACATATTCAGGAGTAGTATCTATGCCCCCAGAAACTTTTCCGCTATCGTGGTCGTTTGGCTTTGGCGCAGTAAAAGGAGGAACATGGTCAAAATAGCCATCGTTTTCATCATAGTTTAAAATGAAAATTGTTTTCTTCCATACCTCCGGATTTTTGGTTAAAATATCCAAAACTTCAGAAACATACCACGCTCCAAACCAAGGGGCGCTGGGATGATCCGAAAAATATTGCGGAGCGACTAGCCATGATACAGTCGGCAATTTTCCGCTGTTTACATCTTCTCTAAACCGGTGCAGCACGTCGCCCTTGGGGATTAAAATATTTCGCTCTATTCCATTGTCATCATAAGAGAACATGTCCAACTGGTGAAAACCCGGTTCGTTCACATTGGTAGAAAAAGCATTTTTATGGAGATTTTTTTCATAGTCAGATAACTTCTCAAAATTTTCAGGACTCCAAGTTGCTAATTCCTTTTTATAACTTTCAAGTTGCTGTTTTTTTTGAATTAATTTCTTTTCATTTTTTTTTGCCTGGTTACTATTTGTCTTTTTTTTTTCATTCTGTAGGGCTTCAATTTCTACCGGTAATTCTTCTGATCTTTTGTTTAAAAAATCATAATGTGCCTTATGAAAGCGGACATTATATTGACTAAACCATTCCAGGTTGTTGTCGGTAAAATTAGAGAGCCAACTGTCCGCATCGTCATCAAGATCAGATTGAACGCTTATTTCATTTTGATAAACACGCCATGGGATTCCATTTTCTTCTAACCGTTCAGGAAAAGTTTTCCAATGTGCTTCACGGTTATAATACAAATCAGAATTGCGTACATCCGCTTGTGCTTCTGGTTGTGCGCGGATTTTTCCTGTCCAGAAAAAAGTCCGGTTAGTGGTAGTGCCCGTAAGTGACGAAGAAAAGTTTTGATCGCACACAGTAAAAGCATCGGCCAATGCATAATAAAAAGGAATGTCTTCCCGCGTGTAATACCCCATTGTCAATGGCATGTCCTTGTAATTCTTATTGCCAGGCTGTTTCGCATCCAGCCATTTATTATATTTTCCGTTGTTGCGTGCATCCGTTTGGTTTTCCCACGAATGGGGCAAGCCGCCCATCCAGGTAGCCTTGGTGTCTTTTATATTCAGTCGAAAAGGCACATATTTTTTGCCTTCTTTATTAGTTTGCAACCAGACCGGATCATTGCCAGGTAATGTAATTATCCGGGGATCGTTATATCCACGAACCCCTTGCAACGTTCCAAAGCAATGATCAAAAGAACGATTTTCCTGCATTAGAAAAACGATGTGCTCGGCATCTTCAAAAGTGGTGCCTGGTTCGGGATTAATAGCGATTGCTTTTTGGATCGACGCCGGCAAGCTGCTCCATAAGCTTGTACCACCAGCTAACAGCGAGGCTTTCTTTAAAAATTCTCTTCTTGTATCCATTTTTTCGACTATAGATTGATTGCTCTTTGCTTATTTATTTATCATCGCTGAATACAAATTTCCCCTGTTAAAAGCCGATGGTATTTCATGTATTTTAATAACCGATGAATATCCTGCATCATGAAACATTTTTTTCAATGATAAAAAACTGATTGGATACGGCACCCAATGATTGGCAATTTCTGTATTATATTCCACTATCAGAAAACAACCATTTTCATGGAGATCCCTTTTCGTTTTTTCAAGAAACGTTATTTTGTCTTTTACAAAATGAAAGGAATTGGCCATCAATATTCCATCAATATTTTTAAAAGGTAAAACTGCTTTTTCAAAATCAAGTTCAATCGGTTTTACGAATGCTTTATTTAGCGATGTATTAATTTTGAATACCGAAATATTTTTATCAACCGCATAAACGATACTTTCTTTGAATAGCAAACTTGCCAACGCATAAGTAAAAATCCCCGAGCCACAACCTAAATCTGCCCAAACACTCTTTGTGTCATCGTTGATGTTTTTATTTTGAATTAACGTAATAGCTTGCTGTAAGATCATTGATGTCCGGTGTTATTTTTACGAATAAAATATTTTTAAACAGCCAACGCTGTAAAATCTCCCCTTGTTTTCCGCACAAATTAAATTTACAGTAAAAGAACTTTTATTGGTGTTTTCTGATTTTGTATTGACGCAATGCAAATAACTAAAACGATCATACTACCTATCACTTCAATCTGTTAAAAGATGAGTCAATTGCTCAATCGTATAATCGATTTCTTCTTCTGTATTAAATCTTCCGAGCCCAAAACGCAAAGAGCTCAATGCCTCATCATCACTCAATCCCATCGCTTTCAAAACAAATGATGGACTCAATGTGGCTGACGTGCATGCCGAGCCAGAACTTAATGCAATATTTCTGCTCAGTTTAGCCATTAGGTCGGCGCTGTTCCTATTTTTAAAACTCATGTTGCTTACATTCGGCAGGCGAGATTTCCTGCTTCCGTTGATCGTAGCTTTTTTTGTGTTTAATAAAGCTGCCTCTAATTTATCGCGTAGTATTTTTAGGTTCTCTGAATCTTTTTGCATTTCTATCTTGCATAATTCGCAGGCTTTGCCAAAGCCAGCAATACCCGGAACATTTAGAGTTCCACTCCTAAAGCCTCTCTCGTGGCCGCCTCCATCTATTTGGGCTGTAAGTCTGACTCTTGGATTTTTCCGGCGTATATACAAGGCGCCCACGCCTTTCGGGCCATAGATTTTGTGAGCAGAAAATGCCATAATGTCGATGCCGTCCTCAATCACATCAACCTGTATTTTTCCGGCCGCCTGTGTAGCGTCAGAAAAATACAATACACCGTGCTTTTTTGCAATCAACCCGATTTCTTTGACGGGTTGAATCACGCCGGTCTCGTTATTAGCATACATTATGGCTATTAAAATAGTTTCCGGTTTTATAGTCCGTTCTAGCTCCTTCAAATCAATGACGCCGTCCTTCTGTACGTTGAGATACGTGATATCAGCTCCCAACTTTTCGAGATGTGTGCAGGAATCCAACACAGCTTTATGTTCTGTCGTTACCGTGATAATATGATTTCCTTTTCCTGCGTACATTTCAAAAATTCCTTTCAATGCCAGGTTGTCTGATTCAGTAGCCCCGGAAGTAAAAACTATTTCATTTGGTTCCGCATTTATTAATTGGGCCACCTGCTCGCGCGCGTATTTCACAGCCGCTTCGGCTTCCCAGCCAAACGTGTGGCTATGGCTCGCAGCGTTGCCAAAATATGTTGTAAAAAAAGGAAGCATGCTTTCGAGCACCCGCGGATCTAAAGGCGTCGTAGCATTGTTGTCTAAATAAACCGGCAAATGAAGCATTTGTTTTTATTTTGGTACAAATTTAGATTAAAGCGATAGAATAAAAGGATAGGGATTTGTGCCAACAGTGTTTAAGTTGAATCGGCGACGGAGAGAAAATAATCTTGCTTAAGTTAGTGTAAACAGAAATTAAGACTATTTGTATGTTTACTGCTTTTTATATTTAAAAGTTGCTAATCAAGTTTACTTAAGAGCGTAACAACTTCAATAGCAATATAACCGTTCAGGAATGAAACAATTCATTTCTCACTCCGCATCAAATCTTTCTACGCTTTCTATACCAGGCAAGGCTTTCATATTAATCACTAATTCGTCCAGTTCATCCTTATCATGAACATACACTTTTACATTCCCTTCAAATAAGCCGTCTTTGGCTTCTATCGTCAAGGCGTTAATATTAATTTTTAATGTGCCACTGATAAGGTTTGTAATTTTATTGATCACACCTACGTCATCAAGACCAACAACTTTGATGCCCGTAAGAAATGAAATTTCCTTATTCTTAACCCATTTGGTTTTTACTACCCTGTGTCCGTAATTAGATAAAAGCCGGGTTGCATTCGGGCAGTTAGTTCGATGGATTTTTAACCCTTCACCCTGTGTTACAAATCCAAAAACATCATCACCCGGAATTGGCTTGCAACAGTTGGCCAGCGTGTACATGATCTTGTCACTGCTTTCGCCAAAAATGATCAGTTCACTATCATTCTTATTTTCTTTTTTCGAAATAGTTTCTGTCTTTTCTTCCGCAGGAACTTTGTTGACTTTCGGTGGTAAAATCTTATCGCTCAATACCTGGAAGTCTTTTAATTCCCGGAGATCTATTTTTTTTACAGAAATGTCATAAAACAAATCCAACGGGGAATTCGCTTTATAAAAATGAGTGATTTCATCGAGGTTGGTTTGGCTCATGGGAACACCCATTCCTTCTAATTTCTTTTGAAGGATGATTTTTCCTTCTTCAGCAATAGCCCTTTTTTCTTCTTTAAGCGAGTCTTTTATTTTGGACTTTGCTTTGGTAGTTACTACCATTTTAAGCCACTCACTTTTTGGCTTTTGCTTGGTAGATGTAATGATCTCTATTTGGTCGCCGCTGCGCAATTTATGACCTATTGGTACCAGCTTATGGTTCACTTTGGCCCCAATACATTTTTCTCCGATCGCGGTATGCACGGCGAAAGCAAAATCAAGAGCAGAAGCACCACTTGGCAACATTTTGATATCGCCCTTAGGCGAATACACATAAATTTCTTCAGCTAAAAAGGATAGTTTAAAATCCTGAAGGAAATCTACGGAGTTAGTATCCGGGGCAGCAAGCATATCACGTATCTGCTGAAACCAGCTGTCAAAGCGATTTTCCTCTGTTGCCCCTTCCTTATATTTCCAATGCGCAGCTAAGCCCTTTTCGGCTATATCATTCATCCTTTTTGTTCTTATCTGCACTTCCACCCATTTTCCACGCGGCCCCATTACCGTGGTGTGCAGTGCTTCGTAACCGTTACTTTTTGGGTTGCTGAGCCAATCGCGAAGCCGTTCCGTAGAAGGATTATATTCGTCTGTAACCAGGCTATAAACTTTCCAGCAGTCTTCTTTTTCATGATCGGGAGATGAATTTAGAAGAATCCTGATGGCAAAAAGGTCGTAGACCTCATCAAAAGAAACACCTTTCTTTTTCATTTTATTCCAGATAGAATGAATGCTTTTAGGTCTTCCATAAATTTCAAAATCAAATTTCGCCTGTGTTAGCTTTTCTTTTAAAGGCCTTATGAAATCATTGATGTATCTTGTTCGTTCCCTTTTAGTATCTGCGAGTTTCTCAGCTATATATCGATAACTATCTGGCTCCATATATTTCATGGCCAGATCCTCCATCTCAGTTTTTATGGTGTAAAGTCCCATCCTATGGGCCAGTGGCGCATATACATATACCGTTTCAGATGCTATTTTTAATTGCTTTTCGCGCTTCATGCTACCCAGCGTTCGCATATTGTGAAGGCGGTCTGCCAGTTTGATTAATATGACCCGCGGATCGTCAGTGAGTGTTAATAATATTTTCTTAAAATTTTCTGCCTGCTGGGATGAATTAGCATCCAACACATTGGAAATTTTAGTAAGGCCATCCACAATTTTTGCAATCTCGGGGCCAAATTCACGTGTTACCATTTCCAGTGTGATATCAGTATCTTCAACGGTATCGTGAAGCAAAGCGCATATTGTACTCCTAACGCCAAGCCCTATTTCTTCAACGCAGATCATGGCTACTGCCAGGGGGTGGAGAATATAAGGTTCGCCACTTTTACGCCGCATCGTTTTATGAGCTTCCGCGGCTATTTCAAAGGCCGTTCTTACCTGTTCTTTACTTCCGGGTTTTAGTTTGGGTTTCAGCGCCCGCAAAAGAGAGCGATATTTTCGAAGAATTTCTTTCTTTTCTTCTTCTTCGTTCAGGGTGTATTTGGGTATGTCCAGCGTATCATGCATTTAATACGAATTTACAGAAGAATTATATTGAAATATAAAAATTAAAATCTCTTTAATATTTGCAACTTCCTTTGATTAAAAAAAATGAAAATTATTTGGGGCTATCATCGCCAAAAGCTTTACTCAGCCACTGTACGGGCTATCCGCTGCTATCTTTTTTGGCTCTGCTTCAAAACCCTAAAAAAAAGGATATTCGCTGCTATCCCGCATCCCATCAGCTATGGATTATAAATCGGCTTTAATAACCGTCTTTATTAAAAAGGCAGCATTCAAACTCAATAAAAAAGATAGTTGCTTTCGAAATGTTTACTGAAACATAAAAAATGTACTAACTCTTTTTAAACATCTTCTCAAACTCTGACTTGGTAAGAATTTTAAGCTTTTTATATTTTGTTTCCAGAAAAGATTTTTGAGATAGGATATGTTTATCGCCACTTGTTATAAATCCTGAATTAGTTTGGAGCGCAAGTGCTACTATATAATTATCATTTTCATCGTCAGGAATATAAGATTTTATTGGTCGGGCCAGCGTAAAATCCACACCTATTTGTTTAATGAAATTAATAGCATTGCCAATATTGATATGGTGTTTTTTAAGATGGGGATAATCTAATACACGATTTATCTCTATTATTAATTCCGGACAATAATAAAATGTTATTCTATGCTCAATTACAATGTTTGTGAGGATTTGCTCATTGTTGGTAATCAGATAGCTGACCCAAATATTGGCATCCAGAACATACCTATTTACCCGCATACCTATTTCTTGTTATGTGCTTTATTTTATCTATCTGCGCCATTGTAAGGGGCTTTACACCTTTTTCTGGAGAAGCAATTGGTTTTCTCTTTTTTCTCTTTAGATTAAGAGTGCGGACGTATGCCAATACCGATTCCTTTTCTAAGGGTTCCAGTTTATCTACTTCCTGTAGTAATTCTTCGGTAGCCTTATTTAAATTAATTATAAGTGCCATAGTATAAATATTTTTTACTAGCTAACTACAAACTTACGATTTATTATCTGTCGAATGTTTAGATGCCTTAAAGCCATATAAGCGAAACACTAAACACCAAAAAAAGGAATAAGAATAGAAATCTTCAATATTTGTTTGCTTGCTGTAAGGGTAAAAATTATTTTAAATTCTGGCACAAGCATGGCCAACACACGAAGGCTATTCTACAAAGCTTACGCTATGCGACTTCTTTATTCTTGGACTAAGAGGGGGACACAAAAATAAAAAGTATAGTTCCACTTTCTATATCACTTTGCGCAGGAGGAAATTTTAATTCATAGGCTTTTTGAGTGGCAATATTTCTAAGAGAAGAATTCGAAGTTGTTGTTCCTCTTGAAATTTCTGCACTTGTTACTTTTCCCGATGCATCCACTTTTATATCAACATACACTTTTGCATTTTCATTAAAGTCGTCCTGCATGTTCGGAAAATGAATTGGTTTGCGCCCTGAAAGCCCGCGAACTACACTTACTCCAGAAGAATTTCCATAAGCATTTTGGTAAGCTTTTTCTATTTGAATATTTTTCTCAGATGAAACCTCAACAATTTGTCCTGAGGTTGAAATCTCTTGTTCAATGTTGAATTTGGTGTTTAAGTTTGTTAATGAATCTAAACCTAATTCAGATGTTGAAAAATAAATGTTTTTAAAGTCCTTATTCGTAAAATAAAACTCAAAACCTATTTTCTTATAATTATTGAAAAATGTAATTTTAGTTGGGGTTAGATAATTGTCAATAAACTTCCAATCTTTATCATCCACATAAATTTGAAAATTTTGAATATCATCTTTAAATTTTGGAGCAATATCAATCGGAATACTAATACTGTCATTATATGCCATGCCATTAAAAGTGAACTCAATTCCAAATTTTTCTGTATCTGGATTATATTTGAGGAGATTTGACGAAAAGTCAGATTTTACTTTGAAAACTGCATTAGCAAGGTTCTTGAGGCAAATACTGTCAAAAACTTTTGATGAATTATTCGAGATTCGATTTTGATAGTCCTCAGTTTTTTCAAACTCTCCTTTTTGAAGCCATTGGTTAAAATCTTTCTTAATAGCATTTCCAATATGAACATAATCAGAGTTATTATAACGTTCTTTTTTTTCTTTTTCTTTATCCTCTAACTCTGTCTGTATTTGTCTTTCTTTTTCTTTTGCAATCTCAATTTGCTTTTGTCTTTCAGCTTCTGCCTTTTTCTCTTTGTCTCTTTGAAAGTCAACACCTGTTTTTAATTTTTCAGCTTCTTTCATTTCTCTTTCGTATTCCGACATCAACATCAATCCCTTTTCTGTATTTAGCTTTTCCAGAAAATCATTTGCTACAATTAGTTTTTCTAAGTCACTCATTTTACTACTTTTTTGCAGTATTGCTTCGTCAACTCCTAACTCCCTTAAAAATTGAACTGTCAATGAATAGCTTTCCTTTTCATAAGGGGTCATGGTTTGACAGTATGATGATACAAATAAAAAGAAACAAAGAATAGTAAAAAAACATCTCACTGTATAAAAAGTTTTAATTAAATAATCTCGAAGTCCCTGTAGTCGCCGATAAGATTGTTTTCAAAAACAAAGCCTTCGCCAATAAAGATTGTCTCCCTGTTTCTCTCCCATTCTAATTTATAAATTCTATGTGTGTTATCTCTGTAAGAGATAGTTAGTTTTGCAAAAAAAGGTACCCCTTCCTGTTGCCATGTAGTATTATAAATTCCAATAAAATCATCAGATTTATTTTCAATGTATGCATCAGCACTTTCAGAGGAAATGATGTTGATTCTATTATTCGAGAACTCACCAATTAAATTACCATTGTAAGTTTTCTTGAAATAAAATCTACCAATTAAGCAGTCGGATATATCTATCTGTTTCATAAGTAATTTTATAGGTATATACGTTTAGTCCGCCCAGTTTTTTATTCTTTGTCTCCAATTCTCTTTGGGTTATTTTTCACCATTCTTTCGATTAGTTTGTGAAAGATGGTATCCATATTATTTCTTCTGTTATATCGGTAATGA
>DATCFI010000117.1:0-3684 GCA_036509585.1 Hanamia sp.
GAATTAGAACTATGATTGAATTGTATTTGAAAGATTGTAAGCACTCACGATTTAAACGCCTAATTCTATTTTATTATTATTTTTCCTTAAAATGTGAATACTACAAATAGAGTGAAAGCGTAGCTAGTTTGTCAAAGCTGGGTTTCTCGCAGAAGACCCGGCGCACCTTCATGACTATTTGAATACGACGGGTCCCCACTCCGGAGACTCGACCGGCAACCAAAAAAGAAGTTATTTTCTAATAAATTAAAATTACTTTCCTAATTTGTCTCTATATTGTACGGCTGTTTAATTTTGAATTAAAACTGCTTTGCTACAAATCAGATTTAATATGATCAAATTGCATAAAATTCTCTAAAACGCAAACCCGATGAAGGATAAAACGGATTTTTCCTGGTCTGACCAATGTGAGCCGCATAAATTGCGAACCAAAGAATTGATAAAAAAGCATCCGGAAATTAGAAAATTAATTGGACGAAATCCTTATACTTTCCTGATTATTCTTTTCTGCGTGGTGGTGCAAACTACATTGGCTTATTTGCTTAGAGATGCTTCATGGTGGTTGGTGTTTGCGGTGGCCTATTTGGTAGGTGCTTTTGCAGACCATACTTTATTTGTATGCGTTCATGAGTGCACGCACAATCTTGTTTTTAAAAAAAGAAGCCTTAATACATTCGCAGGTTTTGTCGCTAATCTTCCGCTGGTTTTCGCCAGTTCTGCTTCCTTTAAAAAATACCATTTAAAACACCATGCTTTCCAGGGAATAGAAACCCTTGATGCTGACATGCCGGGAAAGCGCGAAGCAAATCTTGTTGGAAATTCTACCATTAAAAAAACCTTGTGGTTGCTTTTTTATCCTTTAGTGCAGTTAAGCCGGTTGGGTCGTTTGAACAAAGAAATTAAATTATTTGACAGAGAAATGTTAGTGAATTGGCTCATACAAATAGTATTTGTTTCTTTAATTTTTATTTTTTGCGGCTGGGAAGGAATTGTTTTTTTGTTGGCGAGCTTCTTTTTTTCCGTGGGCCTGCATCCTTTAGGCGCAAGATGGATCCAGGAACATTTTCTTACCGATGGATTACAGGAAACAAAAAGTTATTATGGACCTTTAAATGTGATAAATCTTAATGTAGGCCTGCACAATGAGCATCACGATTTTCCTTCTGTACCATGGAATCATTTGCCGGCACTTCACAAAATGGCCGGGGATTATTATGATGGTTTGGCTTCGCACAAATCTTATACAAGACTGCTATTTAAATTTCTTTTCGATAAAAATTTATCTGTATTTTCCCGTATGGCGCGGGACAACAGGGGAAAAAGTTTTGAAAAGGAAAGAGCAACAGCAACCATAGTCAACGAATAAATAAGACCGATTTTTATTTGCATTTTTTTACTGTAACACCTGCGACATTTTAAAATGCTGGCGGTGTGTTTGTCCTTATAGTAAACAAACCTACCTGCCGTTAGGCAAGCAAATAAATCGGTTTTCTATTTCTATTTTTAAACTTTTTGCGCAACACTTGCCACGTTTTAAAAACCTGGCAGGTGTGTAATAGAAGAGAAAAATTTTGGTCCATCTTTATAATCTATGAAATTAAAAAGCACGACATCTTACATGCTGTTGATGGAAGACCACACGGCGACTTTATCTTTCCAAAAGTAACACCTGTGCTAACTAAAAAATTCTAATTTTGTTACGCAACAAAATATTGTTTAACACAGAAGTTACATGAGTGGCTTGAATGCAAAGAATCTATGAACAAACCATTGTATCAATTTTTCACAAATGATCATCACCGCCTTGAAAAGTTATTGAATAAGGCGACTGTACAACCCGACGAAATTGAAATGAACTATTATCATCAATTTAGAACGGGATTATTGCGACACATTAAAATGGAAGAGAAAACTCTTTTTCCCGCTGCAAAAAAAGCGAACCTTGCACTGATGCAAGCACTCATTCCGAGATATCGGCTCGAGCATGGCGCACTGACTGCATTAATGGTGCCTCCACCTACTTTGTCTTTAATAAAATCGATCAGGCATGTTTTAGAAAAACATGATATGGCCGAAGAGGAGCCTGGAGGATTGTATGATATTTGTGAGGCGTTGACTCATGGGCAAACACAGGAACTTTTAAACCTGCTGGCTGATACAGAAGAAGTCCCTGTTCACCCTCCTAACCCGGCGCCCATTGCAATAGAATCAGCACGACGGGCATTGGAGAGAGCGGGTTATGACCCGATAGCTATCGGATTTGATGAAATTGCCGGACGCTCTAACGAATAATTAATTGGGGAAATACAAAAAAAAACTTTTGCACAAGGGATCATAAAACCAAAAATCACCTTAAGATTTTGTCTAACTCCATTTAACCTCTATCGTTATATAAGATATAAATGGAGATCTGGAAATCTTCTAAAATGGATCAGAGCTTTATAAGATTTTTCTTCAGAGGCTACTCAAAAAAGTTTTGAAAAGAAAAGTCGGGATTACGCATTTCCATTTCATTCTTGCCCGATTCCAATTGTACTTCTGTTGCATACACAAACATTTTTTGTTCATAATCTTTGATAGCCGCTTCTATAGTTTCAAATTTCCCATTTACCAGGTTATCGGATAAAATAATAGTGTCCGCCAATCCTATATTTACACCTTGACCTGCAAAAGGTGGCATTAGATGCGCGGCATCTCCGATAAGCGTTATCGGCAAAGGGCAGTTATTTTTACAGGCCTTATCCAATGAAATTTTCCTCGTGGGTAATCCCACAAAAAAAGAGGTAGCGCGGAGTAATTGTCGGTAACGTTCATCCCAGGCAGAGAATCTTTTTGAGAGAAAAGAATTAACGCTATCTGTATTTTTAAAATCCAATCCATGATCATTAACCCATTCATCAGGTTTTTTAAAAATGGTTCCATAAGTCAATACCCCATTGTTGTAAGGATTGGCAACTAATAAACGGAATGTCTTTTCCTGTTTTATTTTCCAGCATCCAAAAGATATGGACAAAATGCGAAATAGATTTTTCGGGTAAAGCTGATTTAATATTGAGTTTCATAATGCAATACAATCATGTTCTATTATTCCTTTTCGGAAGTCCTGTTAAATTGATACACAAAATTCGTATTTATTCTTTATGTGATTTTTACAATGCACAAAAAGGCTGTACCTGGCTTTTAAGAATTTATGACTTTACTTTTTATCTTGTTTTTATCAGAACCTGAATGGCTTACACTTCAATATTCCTGCTAAAAGTAAATATCTTTCTGACCAATGAATCTAACTACCAATCTGCGCCTTTTTGTGCAATGCAAAAATGAGTGAAAATTTCCTCAAACCGGGTTGGTAACGATATGCGTTTACGAACATAACCTTGTTAGTTTCTATTCCCCTTAGTAAAAATTTTAAATTGAAATAAATAAGTGAATTTATTCTTTCACTTAATTCGCACCGTCATTGACTAAAATATACAAACTAAATCGATCCCTTATAAAATCTCACCTTAGTTAAAGCTTCCACCGAATGGCATGTAGTAAACGAATAAATAAATAGAATAAAGCAGATAGGTCGTGATGAATTGAATAGTATTTGTTTTAAGCTAATAATATTAGTATATTTGAGCTAAAATTATTAGCCATGTTTACAGGAATGAGTTTAATAGAATTTACAAAAAAGTTTCA
>DATCFI010000118.1:0-5090 GCA_036509585.1 Hanamia sp.
AGGCGTTATCAAAAATCAACAACAAACTGCGGCGGCAAATGAAGTGGTTCAACAGCAAAACCTCGAAGTACAATTGTATGCTATATATGACCGCGTAAACCAGCTTTTTTTTGGTGCTTTATTAGAAGAGGAACAATTAAAGCAAAACGATTTACTTCAACAGGATTTGCAAAACGGAATTGATAAAGCAAAAGCCCAGGTTGCTAATGGCATTGCTTACAGAAGTAGTGTGGATGAATTGTCTGCCCAGCTTTTACAGTCCCAGCAATCAAGAGTTGAACTGATAGCGACGAAAAAAGCCTACCTGGACATGCTTGGTCTTTTCATTAATGCCCAACTTGATGACAGCACTAATCTTGAAAAGCCGGCTTCTCCTGCTTTGACGGATAGTATTACTAGGCCGGAATTATTATCTTTTGATTATCAGAAAAAGATTTACGACCTGCAGGATAAGTTGTTGCATGACCAGTTAAAACCTAAAGTTATTTTTTTTGTTCAGGGGGGATATGGACGTCCAGGACTAAATTTTTTGAGCAACAGTTTTGAAGGGTATTACATGGGCGGATTAAGACTGAACTGGAATTTCGGAAGCCTTTATTCTTTTAAAAATAATCAGCATTTACTGGAGATAAATAAAAATTCACAGGACATACAAAAAGAAACTTTCCTTTTCAATACGAAACTTTCGCAATTGCAACAAAATGAGAATGTTCAAAAATATGATAGTCTCCTTGATAAGGATGATGCCATCATTGACCTGCGCGCATCGGTAAAGAAGGCTGCTTATGCGCAACTTGAAAATGGAGTGCTCAGTGCACACGATTACATTAACCAGGTAAACGCTGAAGATCAGGCAAGACAAACAAAGATCCTGCACGAAATGCAATTATTGCAGGCACAATATGGTTATCAAAATATTGTTGGAAATATTAATAATAAGTAACGCAATTCTTTAAATAACACAACATGAAAATTCGGATATCCTTTTACGTTAGCCTTATCAGCCTGGTGCTTTTTGCATGTAACAACAACAAACCCGATTTTGATGCTTCAGGAACTTTTGAAGTAGATGAAACGGTCGTTTCTTCTGAAGTTCCCGGTCAAATAGAAGCGCTTACTATCAGGGAAGGTTCTGTTTTGGCAAAAGACAGTATCGTAGGATACATTGACTCTGTGCCGCTTGAATTGCAGAAGGCACAAGCAGAGGCAACCTTAAATTCCTTGCAGGAAAAAACCATAAATGTAGCGCCACAGGTAAAGCTTTTAAATGACCAGATAGGTGTATTAAAGGTGCAACTAAATGATGCCATTTATGAAAAAGAAAGAACAGAAAGATTGATTAAAGCAGATGCTGCCACTCAAAAACAACTGGATGACCTGAACACACAAATCGCCGTTTATCAAAAACAAATTGCAGTAAATCAGCAACAAATAAAAGTACAGGAATCAAGTACCGGAACTCAAAATAGCACCATTCTAAGCGAGTACAAACCTTTAAAGAAATCTGTAGCCCAAATTGAGGACCAGTTGAAACGTACAAAAATTAAAAATCCTATCGACGGAACTGTTCTTACAAAATATGCGATGGCAGGAGAATACACTACGCCGGGCAAAGCATTGTATTCAATTGGTAATCTTTCGGTGATTACCTTAAGGGTGTATGTAACAGGTACCCAGTTTGCCAATATAAAATTAAATGAACCGGTAAAAGTGGTTGTGGACAGTACCTCAAATACTTATAAAGAATACCCGGGCGTGATTACATGGATTTCAGATAAAGCCGAGTTTACTCCAAAAACGATTCAGACAAAAGATGAAAGAGCCAACCTTGTGTATGCTGTAAAGATTCATGTAAAAAATGATGGATTGCTTAAGATTGGAATGTATGGTGAAGTAAAGTTCAATTAAAAAATATGCCCTCTGTATTTGTTGAAAATATTGTAAAAACCTATGGCTCAAAAAAAGCCGTCGTTGACGCATTGAAAGGCGTTTCTTTTTCTGTGGACAAAGGCGAAATATTTGGTATCATAGGACCTGATGGCGCGGGCAAGACTTCTCTCTTCCGGATTCTTACAACATTATTATTGGCGGATAGCGGCAAAGCTTCTGTCGACGGATTTGATGTAGTAAAAGATTATAAACAAATTCGTAATCGCGTGGGTTACATGCCAGGAAAATTTTCACTCTACCAGGATTTATCGGTACAGGAAAATCTCGAATTCTTTGCAACTATTTTCGCTACTACTATCAAAGAAAATTATGATCTGATAAGAGACATTTACCAGCAGATAGAGCCATTCAAAAACAGGAAAGCGGGCCAGTTATCCGGAGGGATGAAACAGAAGCTGGCGCTTAGTTGTGCGTTGATACATAAGCCATCC
Source organism: Hanamia sp. (assembly GCA_036509585.1). Lineage (GTDB taxonomy): Bacteria > Bacteroidota > Bacteroidia > Chitinophagales > Chitinophagaceae > Ginsengibacter. Next base: position 2,382 of record DATCFI010000118.1, read on the forward strand.
GTATTGTTTCTTGATGAACCTACAACCGGCGTAGATGCTGTTTCAAGAAAAGAATTTTGGGAAATGTTGCATCGCCTCAAAGAGCAGGGCATTACGATTTTGGTTTCAACAGCATACATGGATGAGGCGAATTTGTGTGACAGGGTTGCATTAATTCAGAAAGGGAAAATTCTTTCCATTAATACTCCTGAAGGTGTCACCCTGGAATTTAAAAAACCTCTGTGGGCTATAAAAGCAAGTGAAATGTTTCCATTGATGAAAGCAATTATTGCTGATCCATTAGTAGAAAGTTGTTATTCATTTGGGCAATACCATCATGTTGTTTTTAAATCGGATAAAAATCATAAAGAGGAGCTTGAAGATATTGCAGCTAAAGGGAATTTTTCTAATGTGGAAATACAAACTATCAAGCCGGGCATTGAAGATTGTTTTATGGCATTGATGGCTAACAGCTAATAGCTGTTAGCATAAACTTGATTAATGAAAATTATGAAAGACGACAAAGTGATAACAGCGCATGAACTCACTAAAAAGTTTGGTGATTTTACTGCAGTTGATAAAATATCTTTTGAAGTGACCAGGGGAGAAATTTTCGGATTTCTTGGTGCTAACGGTGCGGGTAAGACGACCGCCATGCGGATGCTGTGTGGATTGTCACTGCCTACTTCGGGAGAGGCTACTGTGGCGGGTTACGATGTATATAAACAAAACGAGCTGATTAAAAAAAGTATCGGTTACATGAGCCAAAAATTTTCTTTGTATGAAGATTTGACGATAAAGGAAAACATCCGTTTTTATGCAGGCATTTATGGATTAAGAGATAAAGAAATAAAAGAGAAAATTCAGTTATTGGTGAAGCAACTTCATTTGGAAGGAGAAGAAAAAACGTTGGTAAAATCGTTACCTCTTGGGTGGAAACAGAAGTTAGCGTTTTCTATTGCTATTGTTCACGATCCGGCAATTGTTTTTTTGGATGAACCAACAGGCGGTGTAGATCCAATAACAAGGCGGGAATTCTGGAGCCTGATCTATGAAGCATCCGCAAGAGGAATCACCATTTTTGTAACCACACATTATATGGATGAAGCAGAATATTGTAATCGTGTATCCATCATGGTTGATGGCAGAATTGATGCGTTGGATTCTCCGGCAAATTTGCAGAAAAATTATTCAGCAAAATCAATGGATGAAGTGTTTTTGCATTTGGCGAGAAAGGCGGTGAGGAGTGAGTGAAGAAAGCTATTAGCTGTTAGCGATTAGCCATTGGCAGTTTGCATAGCAAGTATTTTTTAACCTTAAATAGATTTTTTATGAAAAATTTTAAAGAATTAATTATCTGGCAAAAGGGGATTCAACTGGTAAAATCTGTATATGTATTATCTAAAAGTTTCCCTGGTGAAGAAAAATTTGGGATGATTAGCCAAGTGACGAGGGCTGCAGTTTCTATACCGGCAAACATTGCAGAAGGAAGCAGCAGAAACAGCGAAAAAGATTATGCAAGATTTTTACAAAGGCTCTGCATTTGAAGTTCAAACTTATTTAGTCATCGCAAGGGAAATGCATTGGTCAATAGAGGAAAGCATAAAGACAATCGAGTCCCTTTTAGAAGAAGAAATTAAGATGATGCATTCATTTATAAGGAAGCTGGGTGGAAACTGAGTTGGTAGCTGATAGCCGTTATCTATTATCTGTCAAGCAAGAGACTAACCTTAATAAAAGAACCGGCTAACGGCTAAAAGCTATTAGCTAAAAGCTTTTTTCATGAACCAATTTTTCATTTTTGTAAAGAAAGAGTGGCTCCATATCTGGAGAGACAGGCAAACGCTATTCATTTTAATATGGATGCCTATAGTCCAGATTATTTTGTACGGGTTTGCATTGACCAATGAAGTGAAGAATGCTGAAATTGCAGTTTTTGATCAATCGAATGATGTGGCAGCTACCACCATTATTAATGAGATTAATTCAAGCCGTTATTTTAATGTTATCAAAAACCTTCATTCTTATAATGAAATTGGAGCAACCTTCAGGCAAGGAAAAATAAGACTGGCAGTTGTTTTCCCTCCTAACTTTCAGGACAATCTCCTGCAGAAAAATTATGCACAAATACAATTGATAGCCGATGCTTCGGACCCGAACACGGCTAATACATTGACTAATTATGCAACAGCCATTATACATGATTACCAGCAGGCTTTGAATCAAAATAGAGACTTGCCTTATACTATCACAACAAACTTGCGGATGCTTTATAATCCGGAACTAAAATCATCCTATAGCTTCGTGCCGGGTGTAATGGCTTTGGTGCTCATGCTGGTTTGCGCAATGATGACATCTATCGCTATTGTGAGGGAAAAAGAATTAGGGACTATGGAGGTAATACTTGTTTCGCCATTAAAGCCATTTCGAATCATTATTGCAAAAACAATTCCGTATCTCGCTGTTTCCATATTTAATATTGCCTGTATTCTTTTACTCAGTGTTTATGTTCTTAATGTGCCTATCAACGGAAGCCTGGTATTGCTGGTATCGGAAAGTATTTTGTTTACTATCACAGCACTTGCAATCGGCATATTAATTTCCAATGGCGCTAAAACACAGCAGTCTGCTATGTTTACATCGCTGTTGAGTTTGTTTCTGCCAACATTATTGTTCAGCGGATTTTTATTTCCTATTGAAAGTATGCCATGGCCTTTGCAGGTCATTTCC
>DATCFI010000119.1:0-2515 GCA_036509585.1 Hanamia sp.
AGGCGTTATCAAAAATCAACAACAAACTGCGGCGGCAAATGAAGTGGTTCAACAGCAAAACCTCGAAGTACAATTGTATGCTATATATGACCGCGTAAACCAGCTTTTTTTTGGTGCTTTATTAGAAGAGGAACAATTAAAACAAAACGATTTACTTCAACAGGATTTACAAAACGGAATTGATAAAGCAAAAGCCCAGGTGGCGAACGGCGTTGCTTACAGAAGCAGTGTGGATGAATTGTCAGCCCAGCTTTTACAGTCTCAGCAATCAAGAGTTGAATTGATAGCGACGAAAAAAGCCTACCTGGACATGCTTGGTCTTTTCATTGATGCTAAACTTGACGATAGCACTACTCTTGAAAAGCCCGTAGCTCCTGCGTTGACAGATAGTATTACCAGGCCGGAATTATTAGCTTTTGATTCTCAGAAAAAGATATTCGACCTGCAGGATAAGTTGTTGAAGGATCAGCTAAAACCTAAAGTCAGTTTTTTTGTTCAGGGGGGATATGGACGTCCAGGGCTAAATTTTTTGAGCAACAGTTTTGAAGGGTATTACCTGGGCGGATTAAGATTGAACTGGAATTTCGGAAGCCTTTATTCTTTAAAAAATAATCAGCATTTACTGGACATCAATAAAAATTCGCAGGACATACAAAAAGAAACTTTCCTTTTCAATACGAAACTTTCGCAATTGCAACAAAATGAGAATGTTCAAAAATATGATAGTCTTCTTGATAAGGATGATGCGATCATTGACCTGCGCGCATCGGTAAAGAAGGCTGCTTATGCGCAACTTGAAAATGGAGTGCTCAGTGCACACGATTACATTAACCAGGTAAACGCTGAAGACCAGGCGCGGCAAACTAAAATATTTCATGAAATACAATTATTGCAAGCACAGTATAGTTACCAAAATATTGTCGGGAATATTAATAATAAATAACGAAAATTTTAAAATAATACAAAATGAAAATTCGGATATCCCTGTACGTTACCCTGATGAGCCTGGTGCTTTTTGCGTGCAACAACAACAAGCAGAATTTTGATGCTTCCGGAACTTTTGAAGTAGATGAAGTAGTCGTTTCTTCTGAAGTTTCCGGGCAAATAGAAGCGCTTACTATCAGGGAAGGTTCTGTTTTAGCCAAAGACAGTATCGTGGGATATATTGATTCTGTTCCGCTTGAATTGCAGAAGGCGCAGGCAGAGGCGACCCTGAATGCTTTGCATGAAAAAACGGTAAATGTAGCGCCGCAGGTGAAGCTTTTAAATGACCAGATAAGCGTATTAAAGGTGCAACTGAATGATGCCATTCATGAAAAAGAGAGAACAGAAAGATTAATTAAAGCAGACGCCGCCACTCAAAAACAACTGGATGATATCAATACACAAATTTCAGTTTATCAAAAACAAATTGCGGTAAATCAACAACAAATAAAAGTACAGGAATCAAGTACCGGAACTCAAAATAGTACTATTCTCAGTGAGTATAAACCATTAAAGAAATCAGTGGCCCAAATTGAGGACCAGTTGAAACGTACGAAAATTAAAAATCCCCTGGACGGAACAGTTCTTACAAAATATGCTATGGCAGGAGAATACACAACGCCGGGCAAGGCATTGTATTCAATTGGTAATCTTTCGGTGATTACATTAAGGGTGTATGTAACAGGTACCCAGTTTGCACATATAAAATTAAATCAAGCTGTAAAAGTATTTGTTGATAGTACGGCAGATACTTATAAAGAATATCCGGGCGTGATTACATGGATTTCAGATAAAGCGGAGTTTACTCCAAAAACAATTCAGACAAAGGATGAAAGAGCCAACCTGGTGTATGCTGTAAAGATTCATGTAAAAAACGATGGATTGCTCAAGATTGGAATGTATGGTGAAGTAAAGTTCAACTAAAAAATATGCCCTCTGTATTTGTTGAAAATATTGTAAAAACCTATGGCTCAAAAAAAGCTGTCGTAGATGCATTAAAAGGTGTTTCTTTTTCTGTGGACAAAGGCGAGATATTTGGTATCATAGGACCCGATGGCGCAGGAAAGACTTCCCTGTTTCGGATTCTTACTACATTATTATTAGCAGATAGCGGCAAAGCTTCAGTAGATGATTTTGATGTAGTAAAAGATTATAAACAAATTCGTAACCGCGTGGGTTACATGCCGGGGAAATTTTCACTTTACCAGGATTTGACGGTGCAGGAAAATCTTGAATTCTTTGCAACTATTTTCGCTACTACTATCAAAGAAAATTATGATCTCATAAGAGACATTTATCAGCAGATAGAGCCATTCAAAAACAGGAAAGCGGGCCAGTTGTCCGGAGGCATGAAACAAAAGCTGGCGCTTAGTTGCGCGCTCATACATAAGCCATCCGTATTGTTTCTTGATGAACCTACAACAGGCGTAGATGCTGTTTCAAGAAAAGAATTTTGGGAAATGTTGCATCGCCTCAAAGAGCAGGGCATTACGATTTTGGTTTCAACTGCGTACATGGATGAAGCCAATTT
>DATCFI010000120.1:0-36873 GCA_036509585.1 Hanamia sp.
ATTTAGCTGATCACTTAACTTTTCCAGTTCATTCATTTTTCTTCTGAAACGATCATCCGCTAATTGCTGCTTTAGCCGGTCACGGGATACTGTTTGCACCATAATCCACGGGTTATGGGTTATTTCCCAAAGTTCGGCATCGAGTTGCCGCCATAGTTCATCAGCGGCGTGGTTCCATGACCAGCGGAGGTCAATTGCAAGTCTTATAAGTATTTCCGCGCCTTCCACATCAGCAGGTAAAAAACCGTACAATTGATTGTTACTAATTTTTTCTTTGTTCATCGAAATACTTTTATTAATTTTTATCTGCCACTTAAAGTTTTAAAATTCGGTAACTGAGTAAAGTTTCCAGGTTTAATAAAGTATAAACAAGAAGTGGATTATTTCAAAGGCTACAAATACAATACCAACACTGTCTCTTAGGAAATAGTTTTTATATTATTTTTATGTTCCCTGATTGCTTTAAAATTTAAATAGATACACTTTCAATTTATTTTTCAAATTTCCACGTTTTAACTTCCTCCAATTTGTCATTTTTGAAAATATAAAATTTTGCACAGCATCATATAGCCGGAGAATTTAACCTAAGTATTTACCATTTGATGATCGGATACAAAAGCAAATTCTTTCCCACGCTGAGAAATGCCTTATTCCCACCCAGGCATCATCTATCACACTTTCAGGAACAGAAATTATTTTCGGTTTTAATTTTTTCCCCGAAAATTTATGGCAGAAGTGACTAATCATAGGAAATGATAGTTCCTGTATTTGCTATGTCACTGGAGCCTCTCATAGTTCTTGATGAATTTGCGTTCACAGCACCAACGGCACTACGTTCGATAGCATCGATCCGCGAAACAGAAGATTTCTTTAGTGGCTTTTTTGTTTTTTTGCCACTTCAGGTGCCGGATTTTCTTTCTTGCTTTTATCAATCATGTTTGCACCAGGTGTGCTGGTGACTTCCTTTTTTAATACTGTTATGTTTTATTCGTGAATATTTTAATTTTCAATTTTTAATTTTTAAAATCACCTGCTTATAAAAACAATTTTTCTTTTATGATTTTATTTGTTTTCATGACTTTTAAGATTTATTGATGATTAATTTTTAAAAAACCAATTCTGTTTAATTACTTCTATCAAATCGATTACCAGAAACATCTGCCAATATGAGTTTTTTCAACTTTAACAGTATAATTATCTTAACTCGTTTTTCAGCAGTTTGAAATAAAAATTTTCCGGGGGCAAAGCTATATACCAAAATAGCCAGCAGCGAGTCGTAATCCATTACAGGAGCAAACATTAAAATCAATAGCTGATTTCATCTGTTTTGATATACTGTAAAAAAATTCATTCATTAATAATATTCGTAACGATAATCAAATCAAATTTAACTTCAACATCATTTCGCACCTTGACCATTCCAAATAAAGCGGTGGGTGGCTTAATGCCGAAATCGCTCATAAGCAAAGGATATTCGCCGATAAAATGATATTGATTAATGCCTGTTTGTTTTCCTTCTACTTTAATTAATGCATTTCGTTCAACACCTGCAAGCTTTATTGATACATTGATCTCTAAGTCGGTCCAACCCGAAAAAATAAAGGAAGATCCGTGAGCGAACTGAGCATTTTGTAATTTAACAGATATGTCAGGGTACTGGTCGGCTTTCAACGAATGCATCATATCTCTATTCATTCCGTTATTGTCACAATTCAACGACCTTACATCAAAATTAAAAACAGCATCTTTAAAATTAATTGTTGAGTCGGAATCTTTTGAAAAAGACATTGTCGGCCTTCCGGACAATAATTTTCCGGAGGAACAGATGAAATCCTTTACATTAGTGATACCATCAATGGATACTTTACTTCCTTTTTCAAAAGAATATGATAAAGACACCGGTTTAAAATCTTTTCCACCTACCCGGGGAGCAAATAAAATAATTGTGCTTATCCAATTTGTAATTACAAAAATGCTCTTCATAATCATTGGGAATTGAAGTGGCGGAAAATAAATTCTGCCACATGGTTTTATAAGATTCCGGGATCTGATATTTCCTCAAAATGCAATTGATGCTTCAATCACTGTTCCATAAAATTTCCCGCCATTAAGTATATTAGTAGGTACATAATTCTGATAAACCTGGTTCACATATTCTGCTTTCAACATTATATTCCTGGTAACAAACCATCCTACAGATCCGGCTTCCCTGTTAATGGTTATATTATTTGGATTGTTCTGCAAGGCGGCTGTTACAGTATTGTAGCGAAACCCAACCCAGAAGTTTTCTTTATCTGCAGGAAACCTGTAAATAATATCAGCCGCATATTGAGTGGCCTGGCGCATCGTTTTTTCTGTAATTGTCCTGCCATGCGCAACTTCATCTGTACCAAAGAACTCAAGCCCTTTATACTTTAGAAAAAGATTACCCATAAAAGCATTTACCTGTTCACTGAACCCTGGGTTGTATCTCCCTGAAAATGGGTTGTAATCATTTTCATCATTTAATGTTGTCCCGTTTGCTATACTCTGGCTCGACATTACATTGAAATAATGTGATCCTGTGCGATCTCCTCCAAATAAGGTATTGCTGTTAGCGCTTTTATCTTCATAAAATGAACCCGATAACCTAAAACGGAGATCTTTAGTAATCTGTTTATCATAACCCAATTTTCCATGGAATGCTGCTGCATAGTAATTTACTTTCCCGGTTGCTGAATCAATCTTAGTGGCTGCAACAGTAGTTGGATCAAGTTCTCCATTGGTTATTCCGCCCATGACGAACCAACCTGATTTATTATGATAATAAATCTCGCCACCTATTTCAGTAGCGAATTCGTCCATAATATAATTTTCGACAAAAGGATTGTAGATGGTATTGCCACCATCGGATCTACGGAAATGCTGGTCGCCATAATCTACATCAAATTGCCCTACTTTAATTGTAACGCTTTGCATAATCTTATTAATAAAATCGTTGTGTATGAAAAGCAGTTTATCAAATTGTATATAACCTCCTTTTACCCAGGTATCTTCATGATGCCTCGAAGCCAGATAAACAGTCAGGTTCACGCGAATCCCATCTGATAATTGCGCATCAATATTCATATTAGCCATTGCCAGGTCGAAACCATTTGTAAGTGGTATCAGGTTATTCACATTTCCGTTGAAACCTGTTTCTGTAACCGGGAGCGCTGTATTTTTATCTTTTAATGTTTGAAAGCTTTGTTCAAAGTTGCCACCAACTTTTACTTTCATCTTTGTAAATATACTGGTATCCTTTTTTGTTGTTTCAAATACATTGAGGCCATTCTTATCATTAGGTCGGAAATACTGCATTTTTTGTGCAAACACAGAAGATGTTATAAATACCAGCGCTGCTATTGATAAAAGTTTACAAGTTTTAATAGTTGTTTTCATACCTGAAGTTTAAATGGTTTACAGAAATTTTATTATTTATTATTTTTTAAATTCTATTTTAAAATGAATAGTTATATCATCGCTTACTTTCAATACTCCAAAAAGCGCAGTAATTGGATCAATATTATAATCACTCATTTTAATGGGTTGCGAACCGTCAATATCAACATTGCCTCCGGTGCTTGCCGTTACTTTTACTTGAATCGTGATTTGATGTGTAACGCAGGCTATACTTAGATCGCCGGATGCCATAACATTTTCACCGGCCGGGCTTGCCTTTATTGATTGTAAAGGGGAAGTCAGAGTAAATGTAATAGCAGGATGATCATCTGTCTTTAATGCTTTATAAGTTTTATTATTCATAGTGCCTCCTTCGGAACTTTTGATGGAATGTGCATCTACTTCTATTTTCATTGCAGTGATATTAAAGCTTCCATTGCTGTTCCAGCTAATGTTACTTGTTCCACTTACCTTTCCTGCTGTTTCGTCCCAATCGTGCAGGTTTGAGCCGCCATGAATGGTAACGTTATATCCATTATTAAGAAGATAATTGGTTTGTGCGGTTACATTACTCCTTCATAAGAAAAGCATTATAATTATTAAAAGATTTCTAAAAGGTTTCATCGTTTTATTTTTTAGTTGATTTTCAAATCATTTTATGGATTCATTCGTTCAAACACGAGTCCTGCAATAATTCCCTGCAATAATCCAAATACAAACCAGGTGAGCGTCATTTCCAGGGAAACTGTTATAGCACTGTATAATAGCCACATGGTGGGGAGAGTGGCGACCAAAACATATATAATTCCGAATTCAATTCCACGTGAGAGAAAAGAGCCCGTTAATATTCCTTTAACCCTGTTCCAAAACCATGAAAGTGCCATGGCTATAATGAATGGGTGAATATAATAGAACATCGCACGGCTGGCTTGATCATTAAAAGCCGGATCAAAGTATTGCATGGCCACGCCAGGAAGTAACCAAATTGTAAGATATAAACCAAGCACACTTAATATCAGTATTACAACTCCTGCAACCAATCCCGATATAATTATTTTTTTCATTGTATATTTTGTTTAAGTTTAATTGTTCTTCGTTATTTAAAGATTTAATTAGTTTACTGTACTCCTTAGGCCGTAATAATAACTTTTAAAGCTTTTTCTTTTGATGCATTGCCAAATACTTCATAAGCATGAAGTATATCATCCAACCTGAAATGATGTGTTATTAATTTCTTTGGATCCACCTTTCCTGAGGAAACTGTTTTTAAAAGCATTGGTGTTGTATTGGCATTTACTAAGCCCATGGTAATTGTTATGTTACGAATCCAAAGATTTTGTATCTGCAGATCAACACTACGACCATGAACACCAATGTTAGCTATATGCCCACCCGGACGAATTATATTTTGACATATATCGAACGTGACAGGCGCTCCCACTGCTTCAATTGCTACATCTACGCCATCTTTTGTTTCTGCCATAATCCTTTTTACAACATCTTCCGTTCCTGAATTAATCGTATCAGTGGCGCCAAATGATTTACCTAATTTTAGACGATTCTCATCAAGATCAATCAGGTAGATTTTTGCGGGCGAATAAAACTGAGCGGTAAGTAATGCAGACATGCCTATTGGCCCGGCTCCTACAATCGCAATGGTATCTCCCGGCTTTACACATCCGTTCAATACCCCAATTTCATGGCCTGTTGGTAAAATATCGCTTAACATAACCATCGCCTCTTCATCAGCGTTGGCAGGCACAGGATAAAGACTATTATCCGCATGTGGAATACGGACATATTCTGCCTGCGTACCATTAATCATGTAACCTAATATCCAGCCTCCATCTTCACAATGGCTATACATTTGTTTTTTACAGTACTCGCAGGTTCCATCTGAAGTAATGCACGAAATAATTACGTGATCTCCCTTTTTAAAATTCCGTACTGCAGTTCCAACTTCTTCAACAATACCAACACCTTCATGCCCGAGCGTAGTTCCGGATTTAACTAAAGGGTTCTTGCCATGTAAAATGCCCAGATCTGTTCCGCAGATGGTAGTCTTTAATATTTTAACCAATGCGTCTGTTGCTTTTTCAATAACAGGTTTTGGTATTTCTTTCAAGGCAATTTTTCCAGGTCCATCATATACTAAACCTTTCATGGTTGCACGGCCGTTTATAGACGGTTTTGTTGGTTCCTGTTTGTTTGAAATTTCCGGTTTCTTTTCAATTGTAGTTGTCATTTCTTTTATTTTTATGTGTTAAATAAATTGTTTTATTCATTCCCAAAACTCTTCATAATATCAGTTTATCTAAATGATCTCAATCTCAAAAAAATATGATTTTCATCATACAGTTTTAAAATTTATTTGATTATCAGAAGAGCTTGTCTCTTATGATCTCCGGTGTTGCCGGATCAACCAATCCATAATTGCGCGACACTAATTTTTCATTCTTATTTTTATATTTTATTCGATTCAGAATATGAGTGATCAGAGCGATATGTGTGTCTTTCTTGTTGTCTGCGTTCACTATAAACCATGGAGCGTGTTTGAAATTCGTTTTAAGCAACATTCCATCCCGGGCATCTGAATAATCTTTCCAGTGCTTTTGTGCCACCTCGTCAACAGGACTTATCTTCCATTGCTTCATCGGATCTTTTTTGCGGTCATCTAATCTTTTTCCCTGTTCTTTTTTGCTTATATCCAAATAGTATTTCAGAATAATGAATCCTGCATCAACCAAACCTTTCTCAAATGATTCCACTTCAGTGAAAAATGATTTGTACTGCTTAGGAGTGCAAAAGCCCATTACTTTTTCAACACCCAGACGGTTGTACCAGCTCCTGTTGAAGAGAACAAATTCGCCTGATACGGGTAAATGAGCAGTGTAGCGCTGAAAATACCATTCGCGTTCCTGCCAGTCAGAAGGTGTGCCCAATGCCACTACTTTTGTTTCGCGTGGACTGAGGTGTTTGATAATTCTTTTTATGGTGCCGTCTTTTCCTGCAGCATCTCTGCCTTCCAGTATTACGAGTAGCTTTAGATCAGAAGCAATAACTTCTTTTTGAAACTTCACCAGTTCAACAAACAAACTATGTAATATTTTTTCTTATTGCTTTTCTTCTTCTTTTCTTTTTTGATTTTGATTCCCGATTTCGGTTGCTTGTCTTTCACCTCGTTGATGCCCATTTCCAAAAGAGCTTCTGTTTCCGTTTGCATTTTTTTTCTTTTTAAATTTTGATGGTGATTTCCGAAAGATTATGTTACTTCAAAACGTATCATTTTTTTTATAAAATAGTTTACCCCACTTTATTCTAAATTCTAACCACCTTCTCAAATGCAAAGTTGGACGTATTAATTCATCGGGATATTACACGTTTCCCCGGATTTGTTATATCATTCACACATTAATCAGAGGTTAAATATTTAACCTGGGATTTCTTAGGCGTAAAATGTTTGGAAATAATTTTTCCGGTCAACCTAAGTAAGATATTTGAAAACATAACCGGCATCTCCTGGTTATTAGTTGTATGAATAAATCTATTTGCAGATTCATACTGAAGTGAAAGCTTTCGGGAGAAAAGATTGGACATAGTGCGGCACTTACTGCCCCAACAGCGTTTTCTATCAAACGAATCTTTGAAAAAAACATGGCTTCCGATAAATGCGATGTGTAAAGTATTTTCATAAATCCATGTTCGTCTTTCCTTTTAGCTGAAGCTTATTAACGGTATGGGCTAAACGAATATTTATAGTGGATGATTTATGATTGATGTTAACTTCTTAAGGTGGGATTGCTGATCCGTTCCTGCAAGCCATTGCTTGAAACTCCCGAAGGCGCTTCATTCATTATATAGGTATGTTTTTAATTTTTGAATTTGAAGACCATAGGACGATAATACCTTCATCATTTTAGTTATGCTTGTCACCACCTGCTTTTTTACCTCCGCCCTCCTGCCTGCCTGCAGGTGCATGCATTGAATGCTGTTGCTGCACATGCGGCGATCTTGACTGCGTTGTATGGGATTGCCCTACTGAACGGGTATTCCTATGATTAGTCTGTAGTGTTTTATTCATTTCACGTGTTTGCCTCGGTGCAGATGAATGCATATTAGCAGGTTTATTTGAATGTTTGTAAGTTGTGTTATGTACTGCATGTGTGGTCGCAGTTCTTTGTGTGGCATGGCTTTCTGGCGTTGATTTTTTTGCAAAGGTCGCGTGGCTCTTTTCAGTTAAAGAAGAATTACTTTTCGGTACGGTCCTTTCGGTGCGCACATGTGATGATTGCTGTGATGTGGGCTGCAGGTGTTTTTCATTCCTGGCAGTTTGTTGCTGCGCCGAAGGTCTTGCAGTAATGCCACCGGGTCCGTTAAAACTCCTGCGGTTATTATTCCGGCCTGAATTACTTACGCCTGTGCGATTTACATAAGTATTATGAATAACGGCACGATTCACGTTGGCAACTGCCGTATTGTACCGAAAGTGACCTCCTTGCCACTTTCCGCCATTATAACCTTTGCCGCCATACCCATATCCGTAATTTACACCGCCATAAAACCCAACCTGAGAACCCCAGTAACCTTGCTGCCATCCATAATAGCCTCCGGAGAAACTCCAATATCCCGGGGTCCATAATAAACCTTCAGCGGGAGGGAGCACCCATTCACCATCTACCCAATAATAACCACCGGAATCGTAGGCCCAGTAACCCGGACTCCATAAATATCCATCAACAGGGCATTGGGGTTGCGAATACACCCGCAACATGGGTGGGGCCACACGAATGGAAAGCGACGCTGATACAAGCACCTGCGAATAGGTTTGCGGTATTGAAAATGCTATGGCAGATAATAAGACGAATACTTTTATAATATTTTTCATAATTGTTTTATTAATGTTCACCTCCTTTTAATTTTCCCGGAGTATAAGATCATAAAGGTGCACCTGTTAGTGATGGAAAATGTTACATGATTCTTTAAATGAATTACATAATTCACACTTTTTATAAAAGGCATTTTTTTATTGCAATCATTTCTTTATTATATTAATAGATACTTTTCCGCCACCGCGGATGTTAAATTTTCACTTTGATAATTGTTTTGGAATTTTTTTTTGAAGAGTATACAAAAATCTATTTGCAGATCTCATCTGCCTTCGCAGATAAAGTGAGCCAAAAAGAATTTCTACCAGGGAAACAGATGCTTATATGCATAAAGGCATTTATCTTAATGTAGGCATATCATTTTCCAGAATTTTTTTCTTCTCCTGGTATTCATCGTTAGTGATTTCTCCTGCAGCAAATCGTTTCCGTAAAATATCAAATGGCGAATCGTTCTTCATTCTCTGACCGGGGATATTATAAGGCGTGGCGAATATCCAAAAAATCATAATTATCCAAATCCCCCACCATATCATGTTCATGCCCCAGTAACTGTTATTGTAATGCATTTTTTTATATTTTGAAATTGAATAAATAATAATGCAAAGCTGATTGGTTTTATATGATTTAGTATTATACAATTCACTTTATTGGTTACATGATTCACACTTTTTATAAATGTTGGCTTTGAGTACGATCCAGGCATTGATGCGTAAAAATCATTACCAATATTGATATTTGTTACTGCCTTTATGCTTACTGTTATATGGCGTCTGTTTGTGGAGCTTGATCTCGTATAAGGTTTTGCGAGTTACCTGGAAATAATCTATTTATAACAAAGATGAATTTTTATCGACTTATAATAATTACATAATTGCAGAGAAACGTTCCACAATTCACACATTAACGATTAACCATTTTCCCTACATTTTAAAACGAGATGTATAAATAAAAATAGTTAGGGTATTTCTTTGAAAAGATTTCTTTTATTAGAATGATATACTTCTGTGGACCAACTAAGATAAAATGGTTTGACAATTACTTGCTGTAAGTTTGTAACTTCTTTCAAATAATAGCTATTTACTTTGGACATACTTTCCATTATAACAATCCTCATAATTATCAGTGCCGGTTTTTCTTATTTGAACGAAAGGTTTGTAAAGTTACCGGGGGCGATAGGGGTGATGACCATGTCAGTAGTGGCATCTATTGTTGTGTTAGTCATCGGTAGAATAGGTGATGAAAAATCTAACCTGCTAACGAGACTGGCTCATAATATTAATTTCTCCGAGGTGTTGCTGAACGTAATGCTGGGCTTTTTGCTGTTTGCCAGCGCCCTGCATTTCGATTATCAAAAACTAAAAGCATTGCGTAGACCTGTATTGATTTTGAGCACACTGGGTGTAGTGGTTTCTACAGGTGTATTTGGAGGATTACTATTTGGGGCGGCTTACATTTTGCATATTGACATTCCTCTTATCTATTGTTTTGTTTTTGGCGCTCTCATTTCACCGACGGATCCAATTGCTGTTGGCGCTATTATTACAAAATCAAAAATTTCCCCAAAGTTATCAACTGTTATATCCGGCGAGTCTATGTTTAATGATGCGGTTGGGCTCATTCTCTTTGTAACGATGTTGGGTATTACCAAACAGTCCTCTAACAGAATTTCTGTAATTGAAACATTGCGTTCATTCGGCACGCAGGTTATCGGTGGTGTTCTTATCGGTTTGATAATGGGTTTTATCGCTTATCGGCTTATTAAGTCTATAAAGGATTTTCAATCCATCTTTTTAATTTCAATTGCAGTAGTGCTGGGCATTTCAGTGGTAGCTAATAAATTTGATGCGTCCATACCTTTATCTGCCGTGGTGGCAGGGCTTGTGGTAGGTAATAATAGTTTTGGCAAAGATCATCCGGCTACCCAGTTTCTAAATCGTGTATGGCAATTGTTGGATGGGATACTCAACACAATTCTTTTTGTAATGATTGGGTTGCAACTATTGATATTGCCATTCCTGAGACATTTCTGGCTGATCGGACTGATCTCGATTGTGATCATACTTATTGCAAGAATGATCAGTGTATCATTAATTGCTTTTTTTGAATTGCGAAAAGTGAACCTTGTAAATCTTTCTATATTAACCTGGGCTGGCTTACGTGGTGCTATATCTATAGCCATGGCTCTTTCCCTGCCTTTTTCTCCGTACAGGGAGGTTATTCTTTCCTGTTGTTATTTTATAGTAATATTTTCTGTAATAGTCCAGGGGCTTACTTTAAATAAGTTAGTTGATAAAGCAGTAAGGAAGGATAAAACAGTCGTATCAGTAAAAGTCTGAAAAACACGCACACAAATTTTGGTAAATGCAATTCCTTATATGAATGCTTTACGAAACCGGCCATATTAATTTTCAAACCCAACACATGGTCAAACGGTTACTATAATTTCGTTTATCCGTTACCGTTTTAATGCAGTTAACCGGTTTTTTTAAAAAACCAGTTTCTGTTTTTTAAAAGAGACCGCTGAAAATATAACCGTGTAACTTTTTATGAAGCGTGTTGGATGACAACAATCTTTGTTCAGGAATTTGATTTTTTATCCATCAAACCTATTTCTATCTTTTCTTTTTTTACATCCTGCCTTATTAACCCAAATAAACTCATATAAACATTAGCGACCCATACCAATGCAAACCCTGCTATTATATAGCCCCGCCAGTCATTCATTAATAATTTATACCCCGTTAATAAAAGGAACAATACGGTAACGTAGTGGCTGAAACAATATTCGCAGGTAAAAAGATAAAAGAATTTTCTTTCTAATAATGTTTTACCCTTTTCGCAATGGTTAAGGCAATATTCCCGTGGTTCCCTGAATACTTCTTCATGTGTAACCGTCCATGCCACGGAGGCAATAGGTATTGCTAATAAGAAGAGCCACGTTGCCTGTAAGCCGATTGTCATACAACAACTGATTTTCTTTGATAAAATGGATAGTCAGTATATCCTTTTTCACCTGCACTGTAAAACAAATCCATTTTCAAATCCTGGGATAAAGGCCAGTCATTTATCATCCGTTCCACCAAATCGGGGTTATTGATGAAGGGTTTTCCAAACGCAACCAGGTCTGCCAGCCCGCTTTCTATATCTGCTTCTGCACTTTCTTTATTATAACCACCGCAAAGGATAATGGTTTGTTTGAAATTGTCACGAATCGATTTTTTTATTTCAATGGGCACAGCCGGCGCTCCCATTGCAGAGTGATCTAACAAATGGATATAAGCAATACCAAGGGTGTTCAGTTTCCTGGAGAGATAATTATAGGTTGTGTCAATGCCCGGATAGGGCGACATATCGCTGGCTACCCCATACGGCGATAAACGAATACCAGTGTTTTCTTTTCCAATGGCCGCTGCCACCGCGGTTGCCACGTCAATAACAAAGCGGCAGCGGTTTTCAATGCTTCCGCCATAATCATCTTCCCGGATGTTACTTATTGGCGACAAGAATTCTTCCAGCAGGTAACCGTTCGCTCCATGTAATTCCACGCCATCAAATCCTGCTTCAATAGCATGCTTTGCAGCATTAACAAATTCATTTTCCGTTTGCACAATATCTTTATTTGTCATTTCTTTCGGAATTACGAAATCCTGCAATTGCTTAGCATCTGTCCACATTTGTCCGGCGGCTTTTATTGCTGAAGGTGCAATAATTTCTGATCCTTCGGGAATATTGAGCGGATGGCTGATTCTCCCGCAATGCATCAACTGGATAAATATTTTGCCGCCATTTAAATGAACTGCCTTAGTAACTTTTCTCCAGCCTTCTGTTTGTTTAGTATTGAATATTCCGGGTATTCTCGCGTAACCTAAACCTTTTCTGGAAGGAGATGTCCCTTCAGTTATTATTAAACCTGCGCCTGAACGTTGTTCATAATATTTCACCATTAAATCATTTGGGATATTTCCAATGGCGCGGCACCTTGTCATAGGAGCCATTACAATACGATTCATTAATGCTGTTGATCCCAATTGCCAGGGAGTGAATAATTGATAGTGTTCCATTTTATAATGTTTATACTGTGGTTAAATATTGTTTTTCAATTTTCACTTCATTCTCCTACGCTAATCGTTCTCAAAATCACTGAAATTTTTTATGGAAATAATAGCAATTTGTTCTACGGTTTTGTAAAAAATGCCTGGTAAAGCGTAATGCAAATCGCCTCATTCAAATAATAAATGTTGAGCGGGCTAAATGAGTGTAAAAGAATATTATTCGTTTAATCATAGCCGTTAGTTTTGCCTTGCTCCTCCCCGCGGTTGAAATCCCCTTTGTTTATCCATTGCCTTTTGGCGGAAGTTTTTTATAAAACTTTGGCTTTTTTATGCAGTCTTTACTTTGAAGAGCTGGCCGCGGAGATACCAATAAACTTGTTGCAGAAAGAATGCCGTCGTTTACGCCAGGAACTACAGCTTTAAGCCACCCGCATCTATTTAAAAATGTTTCTCTGTTTCCAGGTACTATAATATAAATATTTTTTTTAAAAAGGAGCCGGATGGAAATCCACTCCTTTTATAATCCAATATCCAATGAGAAACCGAGTTTAAAATTGTAAATACAACTTCCTGATATTTTTTACATAGCGTGCCATGTCTTGTCCTCAAAATCCAGAGTCTAATATTAATTAATGAAGATATTTCATGAAATTGGCCGTACTAAAATCATTATACACCGTCATAATTATCATCACTCCTTTGAGAAGAAATGATTGTTGAATTTTCAGATCAACAGTCCGGCTTTTCTGCAATTCAGTGCATCAAATTCAATAAAAGCGTTTTCATCATCATCAATAAACATCTTCAACGAAGTTCCCATAATAATTTTGAAGGTTTGACTCGTATGATTCGCTTATAGCTTCACCGGGTTGATATTCGGGGCTGTTTTTTATGTCTTCTTCTGTAACATGAACCATAATTTCAGAAGTATCCCATTCAATATTTTTAATCAATTTTGGAGAGATAATTACTTTTTTACCAGGAAACCAATGACCCGTATCCACTACGAGGTATGCCACTTTCCAGGAAGTATCGTCTATTATAAAATCTTCAATGTCTCCAATTTTTCCATCAAGAGCGTGGATACTATAACCTGTAACTTTGCGTGTACTTCGCAGATGAGGATCACCATCAGCATTTTTCGTGTCTGTATTGTTTTCTCTTCTTACCGTTTCTTCAAGCGGTTCATGAGCCTGGGTCATCAATCCTGAAACACCCATTCCACCGCCCCAAATTCCGCCGCCCCAATAACTGGTCCAGGGATAGTATTCATACATTTCAATTTCATGCTGGCGGGAAACTGGTTGCTCCGTATCAACAAAAGGGCTGTTCTTTATTTTTTCTTTTGTGAGATTAATTGGAAAAACTTCATTCTTCCAATCAGGAGTTAACAGTGCCTGCGGGGATATAAGCACCTTGCGGCCATTGAGCCAGTTGCCTGTTTCTACAATTAAATAACGAATGGTCCAGCTTTGATCATCAAAGTAAAACTCTTTGACTTTTCCTATTTCGCCATCAGTGGCCCCCATGGTATAACCGACTAAGCTTTTAATACTTCTTTTCATTTTTTGAATTTTTAATAACGTTCGTTAAACAGACCATTACCATGCCATTTCTCTAGTTGGTTTTTAGCACCACCTGTCCTGAAGGGCTATGCATGTCAGCATCGTCTTCGGCTGTTATAAAAAAGCCGGTAGGCTGAAAAGGCACTGAAGTTTTTAATGAACTCTTCATGGTTTTTGAAAGTAAACTGCTGGAAGTATTTAATTGTCCAACTTCTTTGGTTCCATTCCGTTCTGTGTTCATCCATACTATATAAACCTTTTTTGGCGGATCAAGCCTTGAAGGGTCTGCCAGCCGTATTACGCTTAAATTAATATCGTAATTTTTATTTTTATTTTTCTTTACTTTAACTGAGCCCTCAGCAGCGGGAACAACGGTTGAAGTTTGAAATGACAATTTCCTTGCACAGGATGGTAGCATAAAAGCTATGAGTAACAGAATGCCGACGGAAAATAAACCTGCGGTGCGATTATTTATTTTAATTGTTTTCATTTTAAATTTATTTTTTTTGTTTTAAAATATCACCTTATAGCAATGATAGCAATTAAGGTAATTGTCAATCTACATTTGGTGTGATGTTGAAAAAAATGACACTCGGCGAAAATCATTAGCTTAATTTAGATAAATCATTTTCAAGAATTTTTTTCTTCTCCTGGTATTCTTCGTTAGTGATTAATCCTGAAGCAAATCGTTTCCGCAAAATATCAAACGGTGAGTCTTTTCTAAATCGCTGACCGGGAATGCTAAGAGGAATAAAGAATATCCAGAATATGAACATTCCCCAATGAACCACCAGATCATGTTCATTCCCCGGAAATTGTTATTGTACATTTGTTTATTTTTTTTTGAATTTAATGATACAAAGTTCATTGCTTTAATGGGATTGAGTGTTACACAATTCCATTAATTGGTTATATTATTCACACTTTTGGTAAGCAATTGGATGGGTTTTTATACATAAATGAATTAATATGATTTGCATTCTGCGGGTCATTGGAAATGATAAGAGGAATAAGGGTTTAGGCTTACATTCACCTAAGTGTTATCTTGTACTTCGGAATTACATTTGCGAAAACGTATGCGTACCTGTATGGAGGAAAAATTATTCCAGAACCCTTTGCCGCCAAACTATAGCTGCACAAATCAAGAGCAAAATGAATGTAAACCCGGCGATATTTTTAACGAAAGCGTTGCCCTTTTCGCATAGGCTGATTTGCCGCAGGTACTATTTCAGTGAAAATAATTTGCCTTTTTTCTATTGATATTTATTATTCTAATTAAATCCTTTCCGGAGGAGGCCTTAAATAATATTTCCGAAAGCATCCCCGATAACATCATTCAGATGGAGCTTTGGATTTTTTATATTGTATGTTATCGGGAGCTTGTTGTCAATTATGTTGCCCTGTTCATAAATTAGGGACAACTGCAGAAAGGTTATTTCTTAGATAATGTAGAATTTTTGACTTGTTTGACAGAAACTTTATTATCCGGAGGTTTGACCGTCAAAACCATTGTATCTCTTGAAGAAAGGCCATATCTGTTCGTTACTTTTAATTCAAAATGGTATATCCCTTCCACCAGATTGGTAACTTTTGTAAGAGCTAACGTAGGAGATTCAATCTTGTATTGGGATGGTCCGGAAATTTTTCTCCATTCATATTTTAGTGATTGTTGCTGCGTATTGGAAGGTAATTGCGATTTTCCAAAAACGGGGAGCAAAAGAAAAATAATAAATTTCATTATAGGCGAATTAAATAATAAGTTTATGATTCTACCAGCGACTCCTTTTTATTAAGCATTATATCTTTTCTAATAATATTTTGATCTTCCATTTCCGATGTCATTGTAAACCCCAGGGAGGGCAAATTCAGTTTGATTGCCCTGTTTTTTGCTATAAAAATTTTCCCATCCATTATATATGAAATGCCATCCATGATATTTTCATATATTTTTAAATTTACCTGCAGCTTTTCTAACCTGATTTCATGATGATTATTTGTAAATTCCTTAATTGCGATTATTTCATCTTCATTAATTATTGCAGGTTCCCCTATCCAATAAAGAAGACTTACAACATTTTTTATCCGTTTATTAATGGCTATAATATTAATCTTCGTTGTTTTTACAAATACATAGGATTTAAATAAAGGTTCTTCTATAATTCTTTTACTCAATAAGGACTGAGACCTTTTGTAGTTCAATGGAAAATAATTTTCAATTCTCTTCTTATTAAGTAATACAGATACTTTTCTTTCACAGCAAGGTTTTGTGTATACTACATACCAATGATTTTGCATATTTATTTTTTAAAAGATTAAAAAATGTAATAATTCAAAGGATTGATATTGATACATTGCAAATAGCTGGATTTAGGGGCTATCTTCAGTTGTCTAAAGGCGAATCTTTTTATTTTGCTGACCGGGAATATTATAGGGAAGAAAAAATAACCCAAATGAAAATTCACCAATGAATCGCCAAATCATGTTCATTTCCCGGTAATTAATATTGTATATTTTATTTTATTTTATTTTATTTTTATTTGAATTTAATACTGTAAAATTCATTGCTTTAATGGGATTTAGTATTATACAATTCCATTAATAGGTTACATAATTCACACTTTTGAGGCCAGAATAGCTTGTTTAAATTTTATTGGTGAAGGAATATAAATATATAGGAAGGTGGGCTGCAGTAATTATTTTTAATGTGTTTATTCGTGATAGTTATGTAATCTGAATCCCTGCTTACTTTATTCGTACCCGCTTTTAATAACTGTTGAAATCATTTTAAACCTTCCGTTTGGCATTATCTGGTTAGATGAATGGGCTGGTATGATAATTCCCTGGCCGGTAAGAAGTAGGCTGGACACTTTATTAATTACAATATTTGCTTTTCCTTCAATGATTTGTACGAATGAGTCAAAAGGAGATGTTTTTTCAGATAAACCCTCACCCTTATCAAATGACATCACGCTTACATTTCCTGTTAATTTCTTAATGATTGTTTTACTGACTACCGAATTAGGTATGTATTCAATGATTTCAACAATTATATGTGATTTTGCTTTTTCAACTTCTGAATTGTCAGATTTTGCGGCGCTTTTCATTTTTTTGTTGACTGTATTTTTCATTTGGTAAAGATGAGTAGTATTCTTTTGACAAATGTTATATAAATCTGGTGAAAGGTTACATGATTCACACATCTTCAAGCATGGAGCGTCTTTTATCTTTAATTTGTTTGAAATGAGTAGGTGTGAGCCCTGTCACCTTTTTAAATTGTGCAGAAAGATGTGAAACGCTGCTGTAATGCAACTTGTAAGCAATTTCAGTAAGGTTCATCTCATCGTACACCAACAATTCTTTTACCCGCTCAATTTTGTGAGCAATCATAAAATGTTCAATAGTGGTACCCTGAACTTCTGAAAAAAGATTGGCGAGATAAGTATAATCGTATTGCAACTTTTGACTCAGATAATCAGAAAAATTGATAGGTAAGGCTTCTTCAGAATAATGCGCCAATTCAATAATCACATTTTTTATCATTTGAATTAAGTGGCTCTTTTTATCATCTATTAATTCCAATCCTGATTTTAATAGTGCTTTTTTAAATTGCTGTAGTTGGAGTGGTGAAATGTCTTCCATGATATCTGCCTCACCCAATTCCACATTGGTGTAGTCGAGGCCCAATTTCGTTAATTCATCCTTAACGACCATTTTGCAACGAATGCAAACCATATTTTTGATGAATAATTTCAAATAGATTATTACACAATTAAACTATTTTAAATAGTAACCTATCCAAATTTATTAAATATTTCTGATTTCAATTTTTAAAGTAAGGCACTAAAAGATAGTGGGTGTTTTAAAAAACCGGATAAATGAGATTTAAACTAAAGCGTAAATATATTATATATAAAAGGATTAACTTAAATTTGTTGGAATGCACCCAGTTATTGTAACCAGGGATGATTGTCTTTAATTATTTTACAAAATTGTGACCACATTTAACAATAGATTTGAACAGATAGACGAAGAGGTAATAGAAATAAACAATATAACGGAAACGGGCAAACTCAATTAAACTTTTTTTGTAAAATGCCATTTAATCCCTGGTATTTGTGCTTCTACTGTTATGCCGAACTTTTGATATGTGGAACTTTTGGAAAGTTTTTTAAGGTCTCAACTAAATTAAATCTCCATCCAGCTTTCCAAAAGTTTTGAAAATAAAGTCTCTTAACTAAATAATCACCATCCAACTTTCCAAAAGTTTTCAAAATAACTGAATGAGAATCCCTGGTATTTGTGCTTCTACTGTCATGTTAAACATTCCTTTTTCCTTTAAGCTTCGTAGGTTCCGTAACTTTTGGAAAGTTCTTTAGGCCTCAACTGAATAAAATCAACATTCAACTTTCCAAAAGTTTTCAAATTAACTGAATGAGAATACCTGTTATTTGTGCTTCTACTGTTATGCCGAACTTTTGGAAAGTTCTTTTAGGCCTCAACTGAATAAAATCAACATTCAACTTTCCAAAAGTTTTCAAATTAACTGAATGAGAATCCCTGGTATTTGTACTTCTACTGTCATGTTAAACATTCCTTTTTCCTTTAAGCTCCGTAGGTGCGATATGTCAGTAGCTTACAAAATATGCGTTCCCGTTTTCTTTGAGCTCCGTAGGAGCGGCATATCAAACAATGAGTAATAAAAAACAAGCCACATTTTAAAATGCACCCATTTCTTCTTAAAATTAATTTTATAACTTGAGTTTTTTATTCACCTCCCGATTTTTAGCGGGAAGAAATTCATCAGCATGTCAGACTTCCAATTAACTCCGCAACAAATAAAAAGCTATCACGATGCTGGCTTTATAATCATCAAAAATTTTTTAAACAATGAAGAAGTAAATAAATTATATGCAATCGCTACCGCGGATGATGCATTAAAAAAACATGCTTATGATGTGATTGATCAATCGGGAAAAAAATCAAAACTGACTTTGTGGTACACACCGGGAAATGATGCCTATGGATTACTAACCAAAAGCGAACGCATGGTAAACTCTGTTGATCAACTAATGGATGGCGACAGCGCTGTTTGTCATTTTCACAGCAAGCTGATGCAGAAAGAACCCAGGGTAGGAGGGGCGTGGGAATGGCATCAGGACTATGGTTATTGGTATAAAAATGAATTTTTATTTCCAGGTCAGATGATGTCGGTAATGATTGCAATTACGGAAGCCAACAAAGAAAATGGTTGCCTGCAGGTAATAAAAGGTTCGCACAAAATGGGACGCATTGAACATGGATTTGCCGGCGAGCAGGTAGGCGCTTCGCAGCATTATGTTGATCTCGCCTTAAAAATGATGGAACAGGTTTATGTAGAATTAATGCCCGGCGATGCGCTGTTTTTTCATAGTAATTTATTGCATCGCTCCGAGGCCAATCTCTCCCAAAATTCAAGATGGTCTTTAATTTCTGTGTATAACCGCGCTGGCAATATTCCTTACAATGAACCTTCCGGCAGTAGTATTGTGCCGATAGAAATAGTTCCTGATAATGCGCTCATGCAGTGGGATACAAGCGAATTACAGGAATCAAATAATTTTTTGGAGAAGGGAAAAGATGAAGCATTGAAATAATGAATTGATTATTTTCACCGTATAGAAAACCATAGTAATAAAAGTATAATTCATTATAATAATCACACATAAAAAACAGAATCTACAATTATGAAATTAGCAATCCTCGGTTCCGGTTTTATCGCCCGCTTTTATGCTGATGCGTTGGTTGGGCAGCGTAGAAAAGATATCATAACAACAGTGTATAGTCGCAACCTGGCAAACGCAAAAAAATTTGCAGATGACTACAAAGTGCCAAATTATACTGATAATATAAAAGACTGTGTGTCTCACAAAGATGTGGATGCCGTTATCATTGGTTTATCAAACGACATTCACCTGGAAGCGGTACTGGCATGTGCTGCGGCCGGAAAACATGTACTGTGTACCAAACCTCTCGGACGCAATGCAAAGGAAGCTTTGCAAATGCTGCAGGCAGTTGAAAAAGCCAATATTACCGGGGGGTATCTTGAAGACCTGGTATATTCTCCCAAATCATTAAAATCTTTGGCTACTATAAAAAGCGGAAGCATTGGCGAAGTTGTGTGGGCTAAAAGCAGGGAAACTCATCCGGGTCCGCACAGCGATTGGTTTTGGAATAAAGAAAAATCCGGTGGTGGCGCTATTATTGATCTGGGCTGTCATTGCGTGGAATTGTGCAGAAATTATATTGGCAAAAACATAAAACCTGTGGAAGTAATGTGTTGGGCAGATACGAGAGTTCATCCGATAGAAGCGGAAGATAATGCAGTAGGGTTGGTAAAATATGAAAACGGCGCCATTGGGCAATTTGAAGTGAGCTGGACATTTCGTGGAGGAATGGATCTGAGAGAAGAAGTGATGGGAACAGAAGGAACGATCTGGACGAATAATTTTTTACGCACCGGCTTTGAAATGTTTACTTCGGGCAAAGGTGGAAATTATATTTCTGAAAAAGCAGAAAGTAATTCCGGATGGCTTTTCCCGGTAGGAGATGAGCTGAATGAGCTTGGCTACAATTACATGTTTACCGACATGTTTGAAGCGATAGAACATAACAGGCAACCTGCTGAAAATTTTTATGATGGCTATGTAGTCAATTCTATTTTGGATGCCGCTTTTCTTTCTGCAAAAACAAAACAATGGGAGCCTGTAAAGATTGAGGACTGGAGAGGCGTAGCAGAAAAGAAAAAAGAAAAGCAAATGACAAGTTATGATGAAGATTATTATCTGATAAAAGAAGAAGTGCTTCCTTCGGGCGAAAAAAAGTTTATTGTAAAAAACAAAAAAACAGGATCAATAGAAAAGAAATGAAGGAATAAGAAATTGGGTTATTTGTTGGTTCACTGAGAAATCGGCACCGAAGGTCAGACTGCGGGTTTAATTCAACAAAGAGGTGACACCTTTTTAAAAAGGTGTCACCTCCTGAAGTATAACCTGCCAAAGGCAAATTATTTTTTCATTGCCAAAACCGGGAGCTGTGATTGTGGTACAATATTATGTATTGGCTTGGTCGATTCTAAATAGGCATAAACCGCTTTTAGTTCGTCATCAGTCATTTGCGCAAAATCTAGCCATGGCATTGGTGGTAACAAATTTCTTCCTCCGGCTACTCCTCCATATTTACCTTTGCGCAGGCATAGTATGAACTGGTCTTCAGTCCAGTTTCCTATACCTGTTGTTGAATCTGAAGTAATATTTGCAGTATAAGAAATCCCCCATGGCCCTATCCATTCTAACATGTTGGTCGAGGCAAGACCTTTGCTTTCTATCTCTTTGCGGTTAATATTTATTCCCTGCATTTGCGAAGGGCTGCCGGATAATGCTAAATCCATATTATCTTCCGGTCCGGCTGATCCCATTTTTTTGGGAGTATGGCAATCGTTACAACCTACAATAGTAACAATGTGCTTCCCCCATGCGACCTGGCTTTCAAAACCGCCATAAGCAGGAAGCGCAGCCTGGGTCTGGGTTTGGGTTGAATCTTTTGTTGTTTCTGAATTATCCGTTTGGCCCTGGTTACACCTGGAAAAAATAAAAATTAAACTCATTAAAATAATGAGAGTGACGACTGAAATCTTTTTCATAATTTTTTTTTAAATTTTAAAATAATTATGTTTTCAAGTCAGCTTTATTTTCATCGAAACGGAGTAAAAATCTTTTTGGTAAGAAGAGGTAAGAAATAGCATTCCAGCTAAAACAATTGTTAAATATAAATTCTTTTTTTTATATAAAAATCATTTTTTAAAAATAAATTTTGGTGCAGGACTCTGGAATGTGTCTTTAAGTCAGAATGATCACAAGCGGTTTGACAGCATCCATACCGACCGCTATGCAACAACCCCGCTTGTACCTAGCCCAAAGATTTGTTCTGGCGGCCATTCGGACAGGTAACTTTCTTTAAACAAGTCCAAATAGCCAAACGGGTGCAATTTCAAATTGTCGCAGGGCCTGGCTGATAGTAGGCGGTGAACACCGCCCACGGCGCGCCGCCCCGGTTCGTGTCTCACGAACCGGCGACATTTTGAAATGCCCCCCAGCCAAACACTTTTCAAAGGCATAATTGTTTTTTTAATTACCTTTCCTAAAACAAAGCATTCGTTTTTATAAAATATATAAAAAGGGTGATTTAAATTTAGTTAAACATTATTATCATGAACACTTATACTTCAAGAACTATGTATGTTGTTTCGCTATTGATTATTCTTTGCGTATTTACCACAAAATTTGCCGAAGCACAGTCTGCAGGGGGATCAACTTAAAAATGCAATTGAATCCAGGAACTTTGCATTTACTGTCACCCATGAATCCGGCAGAGACTTTGCTCTTGGCAATTATTACCTGCATATAATAAACGATTCTTTGAGTACGGTATTGCCGTATTCAGGCCGGTCGAACACAGCCGCTTATACCATTGATGAAAACGGTATCAATATGCGTACAAAAAGTTTCACCTACCAGGAAACTCCGACAAAAAAGGGTGGGTATAATATTAAGATATTGCTCAAAAATGACAGAACGGCGAATTCTTTTTCGTTGCGGGTAAATAAAAATGGTGTTGCTATGCTTACTGCTGATTGCATAAACAGGGATAGCGAGGTGTATACAGGAGTGATTCAAAGTCTGTGATCCTTTAGTTTTAAGATAAACCGATATCATTTTCTAATCGACATCTGCTTGTATTTAATGAAGACTAACGGTATGGCCTGTTCGGAAAAGATATTAGCCGTACTAAAAAATAAAAATACAAATCTGTCATATAAGTTTGTTTACTATCTTTCAGGCAACAGCAATAAGGCAAAACCATTCCAATCAAAGTACCTGTATAATTAGCCCGGTGAGTTTCCACTGTCCATTTATTTTTTCTAGCATCTTCACCTCGTAAGTATGGGTAACTGATCCGTCGGCAGAGGTGGATGTTTCCTTATGTGTGGCCAAAGCGGTATTTCCATGAATGCTCATGGTGTAGTCTTTGTTTTTTGAAGTACCCCCTTTGCCCATAATTCCTGGTGAAGGATGTACCATTTTCTCAGCCGGAAAAGCGAAAGTTTTTCCATCTGTGGTCATTACAGTAACAGTACTGTATGGTTCTATCTGCCAACAAGCCGCGTGGGCTGTAGAATCACCTGAGCGCCATGTCGCGGATTCTTTTTCTATCAATCGCACAATGGCTGTAGAATCGTTCGTTTGACTGAAAACATGTGTAGAAACACATGCAGTAATGAGAAACAGAAGAAAGCTTTTCATAATCATAAAACTATCATTTATTCAAATTAAAGATAGTGTATAAATTTTTATAATTTTTCAGTTAGATTAATCACTATAACAGGGAATGCGGATCGTGAAGAAACGAACCGGAATGGAATTTTCAGCATCCTGTTCATTCTAAAACCCGGGAAATTCTGATTCCCATAGGTTACAAAAAATATCCTGCCATAAAACAGGCATGATATATGTTTAATCCAAATTATTATTAATTTAAAAAATCATAATTATGAAATTAGCAGGCTGGATTTTAATTGTAGTGGGTATTGCAATGGTTTTAATCAGGGGATTTTCTATACCCGTAGAAAAAAATATTGTGGATGCGGGCCCGATTCAAATTAATAAAACCGAACATAAATGGATTGGTTGGCCGACGTATGCAGGTGGCATTATTGCTATTGTTGGTGTGGTGATGGTGGCTTCATCAAAAAAAAGAACGTAAAGGATTTTTTTGATAAAAGAATGAGTAGCCGTTTTTAAGAAGTGGCTATTTTTTTATACTCCATACTTCATAAACCGGCAAAACAGTAATGTCAGAAATGAGCGATTTTTTTTGATAAAGCCATAAAAGAAAAAGCCCACAGAAATTCCATGGGCTTTTTACAAAAGAAATTTTATTATTAATAAGGATAAATATAAGTATATACTTTTCCGGTGTTTCCATTTGTCCAAACAAGTTTAGCATAGTAATATCCACCTGCAGATGTTATTGGACATGAATTAACAGGGTTACCGTTTGCATCAAGTCCATAAGTGATTACAGAAGAGATATTATCCGATCTTGTGATCGTATTCTGGCCGCTGGTTAATTCAAAATCACATGACTGCGCATATACTTTTGGAGTGGTGATCATATCAGTAAAGGTCACACCAAAGCGGTTAATGCCCCAAACTGCAATATTGTTATTAGTACCATCGGAATGAGTACCTGTAACTGTTTCTACAATGCCATCGTTATAAGTGAAAACCTTGTGCCTTGAAACCTGCCAGGTGCGGGATAAGCCACTGCTGAAGGTAATGGACAAGTTGGCGGTAATATCATTTACAATTGAATCAAGCGTAGCTAAATTCTGAATAAGGCCACCACTTGTATTGGTAATTGTTTTGGTACCATTAATTATAATTGTTTTACCGTCCCTTATGCGGGTAATGGTTAACGCCTGAATTGTGATAGTTACTACCGAGCCGGCTTTTTTCCATTGTTGACCTCTGGGTACCGCTATAATTACAGTACCGGTGCGTGTACGATTGCCGCTGCAATTGTTCCCATTATAAACAATGGTTATTGTTTTGGTGGTGGATGTAGTGTCGTAGGTAATCGTAGCATCGCAAACAGTAATATCGATATTATCAATACCAGCGACTCTACCGGAAACGGTTACATTTCCATTTAATGCTGCAACGGCATCGTCAGATACAGCATTGCTTTCATTCGAAACCATTGTCAGGTCGTCAGAAGATGTTTGTACGTTCGCTGCTGTTGTTGCGTCACTTGCTGTTGAGCTGGAGTTATCTTTTTTACATCCCAATAACATGGTGCTAAAAGATGCGGCCAAAATTGTGAGCCGGAAAAGGTTTTTTGTTTTCATAAAGTGATTTTTAAGTTTTAAGTCAGACATGGGTACTTGAATAAAGTTTAATTGATGTTAAAAAAAGTCAAAAAAAAGTTTTCAACAATAATAATAACACCAGGGAATATTCAGGCATTTGCTAAAACGAAAGAAATGATTTTTTCATTGCAACAGGAAAGGTCATTTTTTACTGACGAAATAATGGCAAATGGATCGTGTGTCTCAACCTGCTTTAGTAACGACAAGTCACAGGTCTGGAGACCTGCGCCAGTGAAATTCAAGAGTCATAACTGAGACAGAAAATAGTTAAAAATTTATACATTTACAATAAACGCCTCATAATATAGTTTAATCTTATCCTCAAATTAAATTCATTAACAATTTAAAAAAAAACTATGAAAAAATTAGTATTGATGTTTTCCTTTTGTTTGTTTTCTGCTTCTTTCTTGTTTGCTCAACATGGTCCTGTGATAAGTATGGACGTAATCATTGGGAATAGACCACCTGCTCCTAATGAAATGCGGCTTATGAAAGTTGAGGAAAATAATCATCCAAACGTCGCTAAAGCCATGCATGGCATAGAAAGATCTATGAAATTTTTGCATGATGCCCCGGATGATTTTGGAGGCCATAAGGCACAAGCTGAAAGTGACTTAAAACAGGCTTATATTTCATTAAGAAAGGCTTTGTATTTCCACCTTTATGATGGACATTAAGTAATAATGAAAAAAATCTTTTAGCATTTATATCATTTTAAGCTACAATGCCCTCCAAATTTGGTGGGCATTTTCTTTATTTAAGCATTCTGCAATTCGCAGATGTGGGGACTCGATATATTGGACCTCAACATTTCTGTGTGCCTTGTCGTTACTAAAGTCAATAACCTCATAAATTATCTTTCAAGCAAAATTGATTCCCGCGCAAATCAGAAAAAATCCTCCATAAAAAATCAAATTTCCTACTGGTTTCTTCACTGTCGGCGATTTTTTAATTTTTCTAAAATTAATTATCAGTTTTCCACATTTTAAATTCGTGGCTTCATTTTAGACTCTATACCTGCCTTGTTAACCTAAAAACAAAAAACACTATGAAATCTATCAAATCAAAAGCATTATTTTTTGGCTTAAGTTTATTTGCATTTACTGCAATTCAAGCACAAACCACTGACACTACAAAGACTGACACTACGAAACACTCTACCGTTATGGTAAACCTTAATAGGTTAAATAGTGAAAACAGTGCCGTCCTGACTTCGTCATTTGTGATGATCAATGATAACAAGCTTGCAGCAAAGTTGGAAGCTATTGACAGTAAAAAAGTGATATAATAATCTTCTTCCCATTTCAACGAAATAATCAACACAAAAAAGATTTTTTCGATGGGTCTGTATAAAGTCCGCAATTACTAATTGCGGACTTTATTTGTATAGCGCTCAACAGCGAAACAACAAATAATGCAAAAGTCTTCTTAATTAATTTTCCTATTAAAAAATCATTGAAATTTATCTGTCGCCTCTGGCGCAGGTCTCCAGGCCTGTTCCTTGCCGTTACTAAAGCCAATAACCTCATAAATTATCTTTCAAGCAAAATTGATTCCCGCGCAATTCAAAAAATAAATCCCCACAAAAAATCAAAAATATTTTTTCAATACCTTCCAATACATAACTTGCTAAGTAATTAATACCGATTGTACATTCGTAATAGTCCATTTTCATTGGCCTAAACGACTGTATCATCGGCATTATACCGGAAATTTTTAGACTAATTTATTATTCAATTTGGTATAATTTCATTTTATGAAAGAACTCACTATTGAAGTCCTGAAAATTGTAAAGGAATTTCAGCATGTACCCGACGACCAACTACAATGGCTGATCAACCAGGGCGAAACAGTAGAAATAGAAGAGTGCGGCTTGCTGTTTAATGCAGGTGAACCTGTAACTACCACCTACATTGTATTAGATGGCAAGATGAGAATTTGTTCCGTGCAATCCGGCAAGGAGCAGGAATTGCGCATTTTGGATCACGGGCAGGTTACAGGCTATCTGCCTTATTCACGTGGAACCATTACGCCCGCGTTTTGCGAAGCGTTAAAAAAATCATGGGTATTCAAATGCTCAAAAGACAAACTGGTAGAAGGTATTGGGACTCACTACGAATTAATAGAATCCTTAGTGCACATGATGCTAAGCCGCGTGCGTGAGTTCACTTCCATACAACAACAGAATGAAAAAATGTTTGCGCTCGGAAAATTGTCCGCAGGCCTTGCACATGAACTCAACAATCCTGCGGCGGCTATATCCCGCGCTGCTGCTTTGTTACAAACGCAGGTGGGGCAGTTGCCGCATTTATTTAAAGAGATTGCCAATTTAAGGATTGATCCCGAAAAAGTAGAAAAGATCAACACCCTTATCATCCATAAAATAGGTACCGAACCTCCTGTATTATCCATGATGCAAAAAGCCGGACTTGAAGATGAACTCACGGACTGGCTTAATGATAATGATTTGAAAGATACCGACCCCGAAGGATTGGTAGAACGTGGATTTACCACCGCCGAACTGGATGTGTTTAAAGCGTGCTCTACATCGGAACACCTGCCCGTATTGTTGGAATGGGTGAGCAATTATTTGGTCACCAATAAAATGGCGGAGGACATCCGCACATCATCAGAACGCATTTCAGACCTTGTGGGCGCGGTTAAGAATTTTACTTTTATGGACAAAGATTCCAACAGGCAATTGACAGACATTCATGCGGGCATCCGCAACACGTTGACGATGCTGAATTATAAATTGCGCAAAGGAAATATTACCGTGGTGGAACATTATGACGAGTCCGTTCCAAAGATCAACGTCTTCCCCGGTGAGCTCAACCAGGTGTGGACTAATATCATTGATAACGCCATTGACGCGATGGAAGTAAACGGCAAAGGCCAACTGGAAATAACTACATCACATGATGCGAGATTTGTGCGAATAACGATTACCGATAATGGCCCGGGCATTCCGGAAGATATCAAACAAAATATCTTTGCCCCGTTTTTTACCACAAAAGAAATGGGCAAAGGTACAGGCCTGGGGCTTGATGTGGTTACCCGCATCATGACACAACATAACGGTGAAGTAAAAGTGAAATCCGAGCCCGGCGCTACTGAATTTGAAATTTGTCTTCCCATGTAATGGGAATAAAAAAATATTATTATGGACCAATCAATCATATTTGTAATAGACGATGATGTGCAGGTACTTCGCGCCATCACCAGGGATTTAAAAAATAAATACCGCCAGGATTACCGCGTCCTCAGCACCACCTCTGCGAAAGAAGCATTAGACAGTTTGCTCGAATTAAAAAACAAAGGCGAGTCGGTGGCGATGTTCATATCCGACCAGCGCATGCCCGAAATGGAAGGCGTTGATTTTTTATCGCAGGCAATGGATTATTATGACGACGCCAAGAAAGTATTGCTGACCGCTTATTCTGACACAGACGCCGCCATCAAAGCCATTAATAATGTACGGTTAGATTATTATTTAACCAAACCGTGGGACCCACCGGAAGAAAAATTATATCCTGTTATCAATGATTTATTAGATGACTGGCAAAACAATTTTCACCCGGATTTTAAAGGCATCAAATTGGTGGGTTACCAGTTTTCACCCAAGAGCCATGAGATAAAAGAATTTTTATCCGGCAATTTAATTCCCTATCAATGGCTGGAAGCAACGGACGAAGATGGTGAACAATTATTGCAAATCAATAATGTGGAAGCAAAGGATTTACCGGTTATTTTTTTTGAAGATGGAACCAAATTATTAAGCCCGCATATCATTGATGTGGCCAAACGCATCGGTTTAAATCCTGACGTAAAAAACGAGGTATATGATGTAGTGATCATAGGCGCCGGACCCGCGGGGTTGGCGGCTTCTGTGTATGGCGCGTCAGAAGGTTTAAAAACATTATTGATAGAAAGAAGAGCGCCCGGCGGACAGGCAGGCACCAGCTCACGCATTGAAAATTATTTGGGCTTTCCTGCGGGTTTAAGCGGTTCGGATCTTACGCGCAGGGCCATGACCCAATCCGCAAGATTCGGCACAGATTTCCTCACGCCGCAATCCGTAAAAGCCATTGAAGTACAGGATAATTATAAGAAAATTATTTTGGGCGATGACAAAGTAATTATGACCAAAGCCATTGTAATTACCACGGGCGTTGATTATCGCCAGCTCACCACGCCGGGCATTGCGCAGTTCACCGGCGCAGGTGTTTATTACGGTGCGGCCAATACAGAAGCATCTGCATGTAAAGCTAAAAATGTATTTATAGTAGGCGGTGGCAATTCTGCCGGGCAGGCCGCAATGTACCTCTCAAAATTTGCAAAGCAGGTAAATATTTTGATACGCAAAGACAGCTTATCCTACACCATGTCTTCTTATTTAATTGACCAGATAAAGGGCGTAGAAAACATCACCGTGTGTGTATGCCGCGAAGTAGTGGAAGCCAAAGGCGACAACCGTTTAGAGCAGTTGGCGATTAAAAATATTACTACAGGCGAAGTCTATACAGAAGATGCTGCTGCCTTATACATCTTCATTGGCGCCAAGCCTTTTACTGATTGGCTGGATGATGAAATTATCACCAATGACAAGGGCTTTATTGAAACCGGCCGCGACCTGCAGCATTATGAGGATTTTAAAAAAATATGGAAGCTGGAGCGCGATCCTTATTTACTGGAAACAAGCTGTGCCGGCATCTTTGCCGCAGGTGATGTACGCGCCGGCGCCATGAACCGCGTAGCCTCCGCAGTGGGAGAGGGTTCCATGGCGATAAGTTTTGTGCATAAATATTTGGGAGAAATGTGAGGCTTGATGCAGAATACGTGAAAATAGAAATTGGGATTATAAGTTGGTTTACTAGGTTTGAATTATTACTAGTACATTGTTTCGTGTGCCACGAACCAATGCACATTGAGGCTATCGATTTCAAGCCAGACGCAACATCAACTGCGGCGCTCTGGATTATAAAACACTAACAAGAGCAAAATTTATTTACATTCAGGCAGTTGATTGCCTGGATTATTTATTTTGAAAGAAACTAAAAAAATTAATCAAATAAAGATGGGTTAATTAGTTTTTTTGAAACTCCCCCCATTTTTCCTTTACGATATTCTTTTTCAATTGATTTTCCTATCCGAATTGGCTTTTTAGATGAATGCATTCTTAGCAAAGAAGATTCACCAAATTCGTTTTTTTCTACAACTACCATTTGATCTCTTCGCAAAATTTTATCTAATAAAACGGTATTATGAGTAGTGAAGATCATTTGGGAATTCATAGGGTTTATCTTTGGATTATGAAATGCTTGTAATAACATCTTTAAAAGTGAAGAATCAAATCTAGCATCGAGTTCATCTACCCAAATTAACTGTGAATTTTTAATAGCATAAGAAATAAGTGAAACAAGGATAAAGTATTTTAAAGAACCGGATGATTCATTTTTTTGTAATTCGAATTCAATATTGTCTACAATTTTTTGCTCTCTATTATAGACGCTATGACCAGTAAATAAATCAAAGCTTTTTATTTCCTTATCAAACCACATATTTAATAGCCCTTTTTCTAAAGTAAGTTTTGAGTTGGATAAGTTTTCGACTTTATCAAAAATAGTAGTAAATCCTAAATCAGCATTCTTAATAAATTTTAGGATTAATCCTTTATAAATCGGATCAGAATAAATAGCACGAGCTTTCATCAATTCTTTTATGTAATCATCCGGAATAACAAGATTGGCACCGAGCCAATTTGATATTGATTGAACTCGTGGAATATTTTCTTGTGATAACAGCACAGACAAAAATAGGATATGCGACTTGGTGAAATAAATTGCTTGGTTCAGTTTATTATCGGATTCCTTATTCCATATTTTACTTGTGATTATATCTTTACCCTTTCTTTTAAACAAATAATTTTCTCTGACTTTTAATTCTGAATAATGTAACTCCTCTTCTATTATTTCTTTAGAATTTAAAGTAAATGTGTATCTATACTTAGTTTCTTTTATTAAGAATGTTAATTCAAAAAAACTGGGTTTATCAAGCATTTCTGTGTTTAATAAAAAAGGTTGAATATCTATCGTATTATTTATTTGACCTGCAGAGAAAGAGTTAAATATTAATTTTTGAAAAAATTGAAAACTTTTAATAAAGTTAGATTTCCCATACGAATTATGACCATAAATCGCAACTGATTTAAGCAGTCTGTCCTCATGGTTATATAAATATGGGATATGTAAATTTTCACTCAAATCTTTTAATCCATCAGGTATTAGGTTAAGCGTTTGAATATTCTTAAATGAAAGAAAATTGCCTATTGAGAATTTAACCAGCACCAACTCTGAAATAACTATTAGTTATTTCTGAGTTCCTAATAAGTAACATTTAATTAAAAAAAATCATATGGCAAATTGCAACAATTTATTTAAAGATTTCAACGGGGATGGTTATTTAAAGGTATCCCAAGATAAAATTGATAAGTTAGAAATTTCAAGTGAGAATGTTCGTGGAGTTATAAAAGAGGATTTTAATCTAAATCATCCAAACTATACCCCTAAGTTTTATTTACAAGGTTCAAATAAAATGGGTACAATGATAAGAACAAAAGATGACACATGCGATTTAGACGATGGTGTCTATTTTAAAAGCAATCCTGATGATGTAACCAGTTCCACATTGCAAAAATGGGTAAAAGATGCTGTGGATGGAATTACTGACTCTACTCCTTCCCATAGAAAAAAATGTATAACTATTGATTTTAAGGCAGGATATAATATTGATTTACCTATTTTACTTTTTGATAAACAAAAAGATTTACATCCAAAATTAGCTGTTAGAGATGATGGTTTTATTTCTGATGATCCAAAGGAATTTTTTGACTATTTCAATAAAAATGCTTCTGCCCAGCTTATAAGGATTATACGATTTTTAAAAGCATGGTGTGATTTTAAGCGACAAAAAATGCCAAGTGGTTTGGCAATGACGGTGCTTGCTATTAATAATTTTCAGAAAAACGAGCGTGATGATGTAGCATTAAAATTTACACTTATTGAAATCGAAAATTCCTTGAAGAATAATTTTATCTGTTTAATGCCTACTACTCCATATGATGACTTGTTTAAAGGTTATGAAATTAATCAGCAGGAGAGTACTAAAACCCGAAAAGAGAATTTCTTAAATAATCTATCTGAATTTATAAAGGATGCTAAAGCGGCTGTTGATGAGGAAAAAAATAAATTAAAAGCAAGTAAATTATGGAAAAAGCACTTAGGTGATAGATTCCCTGACGGCGAAGACGAGGATGAAGAACAAATTCGGAGCTCTTCATTAAGCGGAATTATTGGTAATCAAAAACCATATTGTGACTTTAGATAATTACAAAATATTTTGCAATCAGTTAGAAGATGTTATAATAAAATATCCCAACTTGTCTATCATAGACAAGGATGGGAAGAAATTTTTGAAAGGTGTATTGGATATCCCAAATGAAGATTTAAATATTGTTGGTCATTACTTAGTAGAAATACATTTTACAAATTTATTTCCTTTCCGATTTCCTAAATTATTTGAAATAGGAGGTGACATTTCGAGTCATATTGACTGGCATAAATTTTCTGATAATAGCTGTTGCATTACGGTACAGCCTGATGAAATCTTAAAATGTAAATCTGGAATAAATATTCTTGATTTTATTGAAAGATATTGTTTTTCCTTTTTTGCAAATCATATTTATAGAAAACAGGAGGGGCAATATCTAAATGGAGAATACGCTCATGGGCTAGATGGTGTAAAAGAATTTTATAGTATTCTAATGAAAACCGATGACGTCGATAAATGGGTTCATTACTTAACATGCACCTTCTTTATACCCAGCCAAAAGTATAAAAGGAATGGTAAATGCTTTTGTGAATCGGATATTAAATTTAAAAATTGTCATTTGAAAATATTTGATTCTTTAAGAGAAATTGGACTTAGCCAATGTTTATTTGATTTCAAACGAATATATCCAAATACAAAATTTGATTTTAATTAATTTTCACCTTAAAATAGATAAAATGAAACCGAGAATATTTTTAGGTTCTTCTGCAGAAAACCTAACCACTTTAGAGATAATTTCAAACGAGCTTTCCACAGTTGGAAATTGTGTTAAATGGACTAAGGCTTTCGAACAAAATAAAAGTAATTTAGATTCATTATTTACACAAACCAGACTCTCTGATTTTTCTATTCTTTTAGCGATGAAAGATGATATTGTTGAAAAAAAAGGAGAAAGATTAAATGTCTCAAGAGATAATGTAATTTTTGAATTTGGATTATTTCTTGGTTCCACGGGAATTAATCGTTCCTTTTTAGTTGCTGAAGATGGTATTGATTTACCATCCGATTTAGATGGGATTACAGTAGAAAATTTACTCTTGAAGAGGGGAAATTTAATTCGATAAAAAGCATTTGCCAGAATATCAATAAAAATATTCAAAAACAAATTAAGAGTTCTGAACTCGGTTTATTACCTTCTACTGCATTGGCGATTGGATATTACAATGGTTTCGTAAAACGAGTTTGTGAAGATTTGCATCATACAGAAAAAATGATTAACGGTAGTGATGAATTTGAAGTAAAAAAATTTGTATTTAAAGTTATTATACCAGAGGAACTTGACGATAATGGAGTTGATGATTTTAAGGTTTTATATAATAAAAAGTATGAACTTTCAGATGCATCTACAATAGGGAAGTCTGGAATCAAAAGAGGATATCCCCTTGCATTTAAAATTGACTTAGAAGAAGATAATTCTGACACCACAACTCACAGTATAATAGATATTCCTAGCACATTAAATACAATTGTTGAATGCATTAAATTATACATGCCTCATCTGCAAATTGGTAAAAATGAAGATATTGATATCCTTGAAAAAAAAGAACTTTGGAATTTCGCCAGAGTTTTAAAATATTTAATATCGAAGAATGCTTCTACAAAGAATAATGTAATTGTCATCGAAGGCGAGACAATTTAAATTTTCCTATCACTTGGCATCAGTATATGTTTTGCTAATAATTTGTTTACACTCCTCCTGATTCGAGGCACACGAAACAAATTCCTCATCGCTGACCTGATATTTATAATCATCACATTTTATTTTTCATTTACCCGAATAACGGTTTCTTATCTCCTAAAACATTTTCAAAAATATTTTTCATTAACTCCGCATCAACCATCCAAATAAGAAAACATAAATCAGTATATCAACTACGAGGGTAACAAACGAAATCGCTTCAAACCACAATAGTTTTACTAAATTTGTTGGTATGCCAGCAGCGATAGATATAAAACCTCTCTCTAATGAGTTACCCAGCCACTTTGCCGATAGGGTTGGTCAGTTTTATGCGAAAACTGTTACGACACAACATAAAAAAGATAAGGGGCAATTTTTTACACCTACAGAAATTGCTCACTTCATGGCAGGACTTGCGAAACAAACTAAAAACAAATTAAAAATACTTGACCCCGGTTGTGGTACAGCCATTCTTTCAAGCTCACTTGTTGAAACGCTTGCTAAGCAGAATGAGAACTTAAAAGAAATCGAATTGATTTGTTACGAAACCGACCAGGATATTTTGCCTTATACACAAATGGTGCTTAATTATTTAGATAAATGGTTAAAGCAATATAGAATTAAGTTTAAGGTGACGCTTAACTCAAATGATTTTGTGCTTGAAAATAAAGACTGCTTCCAGGTTTCGGCGACACTTTTTTCTGAACCTCAAAATGCCACTTACGATATTGTAATTTCAAATCCGCCTTATTTCAAAATACCAAAAGAAGATAAAAGAGCCATCGTAGCAAAGTCCATGGTTTGGGGACAACCCAACATTTACTCAATCTTTATGATGGTGGCAACTAAACTTTTAAAGGAAGGTGGCGAACTCATATTTATTACACCAAGAAGTTTTGCGTCAGGTAATTATTTTAGAGCTTTCCGTGAAGCCTTTTTCAAGGAAATAGAAATTGAACATATCCATTTGTTCGGTTCAAGGACTGACACTTTTGACCGGGACAGTGTTCTGCAGGAAACGCTCATATTAAAAGGTAAAAAACAAAAGCAAAATGGACAATTGCCTTCCATTCGTGTAACTCATTCTAATGGAATCAGGGATATTGAAAACTTTACTGAAAAGTTTTATAAAACTGATGAACTGATTGACTTGAAGTCGAAAGAAAAAATCATACACCTTCCAACTAATGAAACGGACGACAATGTAATCAGGTTGTTTAAATCGTGGTCAGGAAGTTTACGCCAATATGATATCCAGATTTCAACAGGCCCGGTTGTTTCATTCAGAGCAACTAAATATTTGTTTGAGCAATACCAGAATGGAACAGTTTTTTTAGTTCCATTATATCTGCTTATCAACACAGCCAAAATGCAATTTGAATGGCCAGTTACTAAAAGGAATAAGCCTCAATACATTCAACTTTGCGAAGAAACCAAACCTCTTTTGCTTCCCAATAAAAATTATGTTTTTCTCCGCCGTTTTAGTGCAAAGGATGACAAGAGCAGGTTGGTTGCAACCCCTTATTTTGTTGATATTACCCAGGCGGAATATATCGGAGTTGAAAATCATCTCAATTATATTTACAGGCCAAAAGGGCATCTCGAAAGAAATGAAATATTAGGGCTTTCTGCTTTACTAAACAGTAATCTATTTGACACCTATTTCAGAACTTTCAATGGAAATATTAATGTGAGTGCAACCGAATTAAGAGAAATGCCTTTGCCACCTTTGGAAGATATAAAACAAATTGGCAACCAAATAATATTGCTAAATGATTTTTCACAATCGAAGGTTGATAAAATTATAAACAGCCACTTTGATATAGAACATATATTCGCTTATGAGCAAAATTGATGAAGCTAAAGAAATTCTTAAAGAATTAGGATTGCCTGCAGCACAACAAAACGAAATTTCAGCCTACACGTTGCTTGCCCTTTGTGATATTAAGCCTCGTGGCAATTGGAGCAAAGCCACCAAAGCAAGTTTGAAAGTTTCGAAAGGTATCATGGCTTTTTGTAAAGACATTTATAAAAAAGAATATGCGCCCAATACAAGAGAAACATTCCGGCGCCAGGTATTACATCAATTTGTTCAGGCAAGAATAGCGGACTATAATCCTGATAATCCGAAATTGCCGGTTAATAGTCCTAATGCACACTATGCAATTACAGAAGAAGCATTAGAAGCTATCAAAACTTTTGGAACAAAAGTGTGGAAAGAAGCTGCAGAAAGATTTAAGTCTGAAGTTGGTGCACTCTCAAAACGTTACCTTAAAGAGAGAAAGCAAATTCTGATTCCGGTAAAATTAAGCAACGGTAAAACGCTTCACCTTTCTCCAGGCAAACACAATATTGTACAGGCCGCGATTGTTCAGGATTTTGCCGCACGTTTTGCAAATGGCAGCGAGGTTCTTTATCTGGGCGATACGGCAGACAAAGACCTTTATGTTGATAAAAAAGTTTTAAAAGAAATTGGAATCCCGATTACGCAACATAGCAAACTTCCGGACGTAGTGCTGTTTGACAGAAAGAAAGACTGGCTGTACTTAATTGAAGCAGTTACATCGCATGGCCCGGTTTCACCAAAGCGATTGGTTGAATTAGAGGAATTACTCAAAGATTGCAAAGCAGGTAAGGTGTATGTTTCGGCATTCCCCAACTTTAAAGAATTTAATAAGCATTCGGCCAAAATAGCCTGGGAGACTGAAATTTGGGTTGTAGATTTTCCGGAGCATATGATACATTTTAATGGTGACCGTTTCATGGGGCCGAGATAAATTTTATAGAATAAATCGTTTAAGTCGTGAATACCTTTTGATAAATGGGGTCACTCTTAACCATTCTTTCTAGAAGGTTGTGAAATATAGTTTTATCAAATCCCCGTCTGTTAAAGCGATAAAAGAATTCATTCAGATAC
>DATCFI010000121.1:0-3172 GCA_036509585.1 Hanamia sp.
AAAGCTAAAACACTATCCATACCTGAAAATATAATACTCCTGTTTCTGCCTCCCTATAGTCCTGAATTGAATCCGGCAGAAAAAATATGGGCAAAATTTAAAAGAGACTTTACCAACAGGTTGTTTAAAACTTTAGATGACCTCGATAAATATATCTGCGCTTTAGTAAACAGACTTACAAAAAATGAAGTAAGCAGCATCTGCCAGTTCCCCTATATCTTCTTAGATCATTTTTGGACTAAATTATAATTCCTATTGGTATAATGCGGACGAAGATTGCATTTTAAGTTTGTCCCGGCATTTCAAAAATTATAAATCAACTCCGTTTTCTACCTCATTCAATCGTTTTATTTTCTTTCGGTCCCCCACTATCCAGATGATATCGCCCCATTCAAATTTTGTATCCGAATCGGGATTTAAAATTCGATTTTCCTTTCTTTCAATGCCAACTACCAGTCCGTTTGTACGCTCGCGGATTCCCGAACTTCGTATGGTTTGATCTTTCAGCCGGTTGTTTCGATCTACCACTATTTTTTGCAAAATAATATCTTCAATCCCTCTTTCATTAATTTCGATACTCCCCGCTTCTTCAAAAACAAGCTTGAATTCTTGCATCTGATCGTCAGTAGCAATGATGCCTACATCGTCAAACGGAAGAAGTCTGTTGTCGCGTTTGGGAGCGTATATTAAATTGTCGCCGCGTTTTATATAGGCAATGTTGATTCCATATTTTTCGCGCCATGCAAGTTCAGCAAGTGTTTTGCCGATATACCCTGCGTGTGGGTTTACTTCCAGACCTATCATGTGTGCATCCCATGGAGAGAGGTCTGATTGGGGCTTTAGTCGCTTTCTATAATTTTCCTCCTCCAGTAGTTTACGTTTCTCTTCGATCTGCCGGGCATTCAGATTGCTTAAAAATCTTCCTTCGAGGCGTTGATAAAAGTGTTGTATATTATTGGAGAATAAAACCAAAACAATGACGATCAACGGTACGGCAATCATTATTGCAATGGAGGTGGTAAATAACCTGTCGACCCAAAAGCCGATTAATAATATGCCTGCCGCCACTCTCGAAATTTCAAGTATCAGCAATGGACCACGACTGTATTTTTTCTGTAACCAAAGTTCCTTATAAGCTGTATTATCGGGCTTCCGGGCCATTAATGCCCACAAAAATGGAGAGGCTACCCCAAGTGTTACCACAAGCGCTATCACGCTTCGCAAAAGATTGTTATCAATATTATTGTTTAAAACGGGAATAAAAAATTTAACGGTAATCAACATAAGTGCCAGCAAAATGATTCCGTTAGAAACGATAATATTCATGTAAGACATCATAACAGTTTTCCACCTGTTTTCTGCTTGTATATTTTGCGTGCTTGACGAATAGTTATGCAAGCTTCGCAGCCAGCTTGCGGGCATTCTTTTTTCGACAAATTGATAAAGCGGCTCTGAAAATTTTATCATATAGGGTGTTGTAAAAGTGGTAATGGCAGATGCGCCCACCGCAATAGGAAATAAAAAATTACTGGTTACGCCCAGCGTTAGCCCGAGCGAGGCAACAATAAAAGTAAATTCACCCACCTGCGCCATACTCATGCCCACTTGTATAGATTGTTTCAGTGGCTGTCCCGAAAGTAAAGCGCCCAATACCGTGCTAAACAATTTTCCAAAAAGGGTAAGTAACGTAACCCATAGCACCGGCCACCGGTAGGCTATAATGGCTTGCGGGTCTATTAACATGCCTATTGATACAAAAAATATAGCACCAAACAAGTCCTTCACAGGTTTTAAGATGTGCTCAATTTTTTCGGCCTTGGTAGTTTCTGCCAAAATAGATCCCATAATAAAAGCACCGAGTTCTGCAGAAAAGCCAGCCTGCGTGGCTACCACCACCATACCAAGACACAAGCCAAGCGAGAGGATCAGCAACGTTTCTTCATCCAATAATTTTTTAGCCCATCGTAAAAGGCTTGGCAATAAAAAGATACCGGTGATAAACCAGAGAATTAAAAAAAAGATAAGCTTGGCAAGGGTGAAAACCATATCAGCGCCCTGGAACTGGCGCGAAACGGAAACCGTGGAAAGTAATACCATCAGCAATACCACTAAAATATCCTGTACGACAAGCACCCCAAAAACCACCCGCACATACTGTTGGGTTTTTATCTTTAATTCTTCAAACGCCTTTATAGTAATCATGGTAGAAGAACTGGCAAGCATGCCCCCCAGGAAGAGGCTGTCCATTTGGCCCCAACCCATCCATCTTCCGAGATAAAATCCTGCAATCATGATGAAAATAATTTCAATCAAAGCGGTAATAGAAGCAGAACCGCCAACTCGTATTAATTTTTTGAAACTAAACTCGAGGCCGAGGCTAAACAACAAAAAGATAACGCCCATTTCTGCAAGGGTTTCTATGTTTTTGGTATCGGCAACGGTAGGCGTAAGCGACAAATGCGGACTTATCAAAAATCCGGCAATGATGTAGCCCAATACCAATGGCTGTTTCAGCCGACGGAATATCAGCGTCGTAACTGCCGCAGCAATAAGTATCAGCGCAAGGTCTTCTATTAACCCGGGTAAGTGCCCCATAGATTTTTTATTAAAAATTGATCGGTGTTTAAGATAAAC
The DNA here is from genome assembly GCA_036509585.1 of Hanamia sp. Taxonomy (GTDB): domain Bacteria; phylum Bacteroidota; class Bacteroidia; order Chitinophagales; family Chitinophagaceae; genus Ginsengibacter. Next base: position 2,635 of record DATCFI010000121.1, read on the forward strand.
TTAGCTCACCAATTTTCAAAAAAAAGTTCTGCAGTTGAAAACCTAATAGCGTCGTCCACATACAAGGCTATAAGGTCTTTATGATTAAATAATAATTTTACATAAAAATCTTTTTACTGTGGTATTTAATTCACTGGAAAAGTATTTGCCCGACAGAATTCCAGGCATATTTTCAAAGAAATTCTATAAAGGCATTTGTTAATCAAAAAGAATGGTTGGGGGAAGTCAGTGTTTTTGAATTGTATTTATTTATCTCCTTTGAACCGCCGACTGAAATGAGAATTCTGGTTGTTGTTATAATAAACTGATTCTGTAATTACAAACTTTTTTTTATTAAAAAATTGATTAAAGTAAAATTTCTACTACATTTGTCTCTAGGTGTTTTTCATAGGTTAGCAACGGCCGGCCCTTTTTAGGGCAGGCCTTTTTTTTTCGCTCTAAAACTGGTAAGTCGGATATTTAATATCGTGATAAAAAAGGAAAGTCCATTTCTCTGTTTCCCTTTGTTGCCACCACCTTTGACGAAGTTCTAAAGCAG
>DATCFI010000122.1:0-2797 GCA_036509585.1 Hanamia sp.
CCGCGGAAAGCAAGCGTCCCGACAGGGCAGAATGAAATTCCCGTTATTTATTTACTGTTCTGTCATTGGGCAGGTTCTTCTCTTTTTTGGGAAAGGGGGTTAGGCCTAATCTCCGATAGGCTCCGGACCTTGTTCTTGAAAAGACAATCATCGCCTAATTGTCAACTTGCCCAATCCGCTAGATTACTTCTTTGCCATTCCTTAAAAAACAGGAGTTGAAAAAACAGAATTAAAAATCCACTTTATTTGTTGGTTTACTGCCTGGTCTGCCAACACTTTTTATGAACCTGTGCCCTTTAAAGGAATCCATGGCGCTGAGCCTGTAGTATTTTTCTGTTTACCTGCTACGGAGCAATTTCCGATAAATATTTTGAAAAAAAAGAAAACACTGTTGACAAAGGGCTGTCACTACCCAGGAATATTTTTGCTTCATAACTAAAATATATCATCATGTCACAAGTAACAGAAACATTAGCGCCTGCAGTCCTCACAAAAAATGAATTGTTGGAAAACTGGCAGGGCCATCGCGGGCTAACCCGCAAAGTAATAGCTGCATTTCCCGAAAAAGACTTTTTTAATTTTTCCATCGGAGGCATGCGCCCTTTCTCAGAAATCACAAAGGAATTGTTGGGAATTGCCGCGCCGGGCATTGACGAAATTGTCACCGGTAAGCAAGGCTCCTTCACCAGGGATTTTCAAAACCTGGAAAGCAAGGAAGATTTCTTAAAATTATGGGATGAAGACAGTGAAAAAATAAATTCGCTGTGGGCTCAAATTCCCGAAGAACGCTTCGGGGAGCGCATCAAAGCATTTGGACTTTACGAAGGCACTCTTATGTCATCCATTCAATACTACGTGGACAATGAGATTCACCACCGCGGGCAAGGATATGTGTACTTGCGCGCACTGGGGATTGAGCCGCCTTACTTTTATGAAAGATAGGCTAGTTTAATTTTTGCAGCGCTTCGTCTAAAATGCGGCGAACGGACAATTTCAACGATTCCGGTTCCAGGATGTGGGCATAGTCAGCAAACATAATATACCACCTTGCGAAGCTCATTTCCACATCCGGGGAATCGAAGGCCATTTCCACCATATCGCCGGAATTCTTTTCTGATAAAAATCCGTGGTAGTCTCGACCAAAATGCAGGTAAGGCACCACGGATTTTTTTACTTTAATACGAACTCTCGTGGTTACTGTTTTTATATCCTTATTGCGCAGCTCCTGCAAGGCGGGATGTTTTTTGGTAAAAGGCACCTCAGTGATTGTAAGGTTTGTAATCCGGTCAATCCTGAATTGACGGTAGTCATTCCGCAAATGGCACCAGGCATAGATGTACCAAAACTGGTTTTCATGAAAAATTCCAATCACCTCTATTTTTCTTTGTAGTGGAGTTTCGTTACTTACCGATTTATATTGAAGTAATAGCTGGCGTTGGGTAACCATGCTCTCTGTAACATGCTGCAGGGCCTGGGGAAGTTTCTTATTGAAACCATAAGGAGCTCCCGTGATGTCAATCTGCTGTTCAAGATTCGCAATCATATTTTTCTCATCGCTTCTTAATACTGATTTAATCTTGAACATCGCCTTTGTAAAATGACTGCTCATTAATTGATCAGTAAATTTTTCCATCAGCTTTTCCGCGGCCACGAAACTCCCGGCTTCTTCGGGTGTAAACATCACAGGGGGAAGACGATAGCCATCCATGATAGAATAACCCGAACCTGCCTCACCTTTGATAGGAACGCCTGCGCTGTCAAGGGTTTTGATGTCGCGGTAGATAGTACGCAGGGTAACCCCAAATCTTTCAGCAAGGTCTTTTGCTTTTACAATTTTCCTCGATTGTAATTGGATAAGAATGGCAACGATTCTATCAAAGCGATTGGGTGATTCATCCATTTTCAAAAATTTTCTAAAAGTACAAATTAGAATGATGCCGTTGATGGCCCCCCGCCCTGTTTCGTGTCTGCCCCCAATTGGCGCAGGCCTCCAGGAAGGTGGCTCTTCGTTACTAAAATAAAAATCGACAATATTTGTTTGTTTACTGTAAACGCCCATTGCGTACGTCATTGCGAGGCGCATTGTGAATCTTGAAACGTAGAAGCATCTTTTTTGCGCCGTGGCAATCTGCCAATTGGGGCCATTGGGCAGGCAAATAATTTAACTTCTTATCCTGGGTTACCGGAGTGTAAAATTTGGAACCAGGATTTACAGGATGGAAAGATTAGCAGGATCAGGATTCGAAAAATAAGGAAACCAAAGATGATTAAAATATGATAAACCATGCCCTAAACAATCGGCCGTATCTGCAACTGAATACCCGCTTCGGATAAGGTATTTTTAATATCAATCATTGCTGAACTTCGCACCGTTCCACCGCTTGCCAGGTCTGGCACCCACAATAGTATCCTTATAGAGATTGCATAATCTGAAAAATCCTGGATAATAATTACAGGCGGAGGTGTTTGTAAAATATTGGTATTGGCTTTTAATTTTTCTTCAATTAGATTTCTTGCTACATCCAAATTGGTGCTGTAAGGCACACCAATGGTAAATTCTACTCGTTTGCTCCGGCCTTGCATCGTCCAGTTTATTAAGTGCTGCGAAAGCAGGTCGCCGTTGGGTATTATTATATCAGCACCTTCAGAATTATGTACTTTACTGGCGCGTACGCCAATCTCTTTCACCGTACCCGATTTGCCACCGATTTCTATCTGGTCGCCCACTTGTATTGGACGTTCAAATGCGAGTATCACGCCTGAGACTAAATTATTGACTATCGTTTGTAAACCAAAA
>DATCFI010000123.1:0-8870 GCA_036509585.1 Hanamia sp.
ATTTTTAGTTTTTATTGTTTGCACTATAAATATACTAAATATGCTTACATATTATTGATTTACATTGTAATACAATTGTAATTGTTTACTAATCTGAATAAATGAATTATATACTTCTTATATCGAACTCACGTTAAATTAAATGGATGGTTATAATTTTATATCCTCTTTATTGAAAATAAAAATCTGCAGTATTTGTTTGTTTACTGTAAAAATATTGAAAAAAGCTTACTGGAATTTCACTCTTAATGTAGCACCGTATGTTGCAGGATTGCCTAAATGGACCGCGCCAAAATCATACGCATAAGCAATATATTTTTGGTTTCCTGTGTTCCTGCTCCATAAATAAAAATCAAAATGTTTGGCAGAAATTCCAAGCCTGAGATTGATAAGGTTGTACGGCGATTGTTTTATGGTATTAGCAAGGTCAAAATATTCAGTTCCTAAATATTTCCATTCAACCCGGGCAACAAGCCTTAGTGATTGCTTCGGCTTCAAATCATAGCTGTATTGCGCTGCCAGTAAGGAAGTAACATCGGGTGTAAAAATTTGTTTGTTTCCATCCAGGTTAACTGATTCCCCGTTTTGAGCCACTTTTAATGAAGTATATTTTGCATTGGTATAACCGAAATTGTAATCCAATTGCAAACCTTTGGCAACAGCGGCAGCTACTTCCAATTCTGCACCTTTGCTAATCAGTTTCCCTGTATTTTTTGTAATAGTGATTGCCTCGGGCAATACAAGCGTAGGAACCTGTGCATTGGTGACTGTTGTATAAAAAAATGCGGCATTCAATTGAACCCGGCTATTTAAAAAAGTATTTTTTATTCCTGCTTCAAAATTATTGCTGTACTCTGGCTTGAAAGGATAAAGTGGCGGCTGAGAAGGATCAGAAGACAATTGTGTTAAGCCTCCGGTTCTGAATCCGCGGCTGTAAGTGATATATACATCGCTGTTGGAGCCTGCTTCATAATTAAAACCAAACTTAGGTGAAAATGCGCTGAAATTAGCCGTGGCAGCAGTATCTGGCTGTGTTACTATCGAAGGTTGCCCGTCTTTTTGGTATTCACCTTCTACATTTAATTTGCTGTTTTGATAATCATACCTTAAGCCTGCGATTAGATCAAGCCTCGGTAAAAAAGTATAAGTTGTTTGACCGTAAAATGCGATTCCGGTATTCGTTGCTGTGGTGGTGCTTATGGTTGAAAAATTAATATCCGGAGACCCTACCAAAGTGGCATCATTTCCAAAATGAGTTGCTTGTTTGGTTGGGTTATCCTGGTGAAAGAAATAAGTACCGGCAGTCCATTTAACACGGCTGCTTTTGCTGGCAGCGGAACTGAAACGCAATTCCTGTGTAAATACTTTTACTTTATTCCATTTGCCTCCATAATTATTAATTATACTTACTGCATCGGCAGCAGAAAAATCCCCGTCAAGTGGCGCATTATAATATCGGTAATTTTGTTGCCATGCGCTGATGGAAGTAAAATTCACTGCAGGCCCTAAATGTTTTATATTTAGCGATGCATCCAATGTATTATCAAACATTGTTGCCGTTGCATTCTGGCTAAGTTCAAAAGGATTTTTAAATGCTTCATCCACGCCATTTACCATAGGAAAAGCGCCGTCATTTCTATTGTTTTGATGTTTTACGTTTAGAGTAAAATCCCATCTTTCCGCAGGAATAAATTTTAAATAATAATTCCCGGTGATTCCATTTTGTTTATCGAAAGAAGAATTATTGTACTCATTTTTATAATAACCATCGCGCTTATCAAACATAGCAGCAGCGCCAAAAAATAATTTGTTTTTGATAAGCGGCGTACTGATTCCGGCACTATACCGTTGCAGGTTATAATTCCCCAAACTGGCTTCTGCAAAGCCTTCCGTAGTGTTTGTGGGTTGTTTTGTAATGATATTAATTACGCCACCCATCGCATTTCTTCCATACAAAGTGCCTTGAGGGCCACGTAAAATTTCTATTCGGCCAATATCAAAAAGCGTAGCGATATAAGTATCTAAACTAAATTGGTTTACGCCATCTATATTAGTGGCAACCGCCGGATCGTAGGAAGTAGTAACAATTCCGCGGATCGAAGTAACATTGCGTTCATCTCCTGAATTATTTGAAAATAAATTGGGCGAAACTGCGGTTAAATCTTTACTATTCCACAACTGGTAATCCTGAACATCTTTTGAAGATAGCGCGGTAATGCTAACGGGAATTTTCTGAAGAAGTTCTTCTTTTTTTTCTGCTGTAACAACTACCGCATCCAATTGTATCATTGAATTATGAAGTTGAAAATTGACAGTAGTTTCCCGCTTACTGATGTTGATTTCTTTATTAATTTCAGCATAACCTATCGCAGAAACAACGGCTGTATATTTTCCATTTGGCACATTTGAAAAATGGTAATTTCCCTGTGCATCTGTTACAGCCTCGAAATTTGTGTTAAGCAAATGAATATTTGCATTTGAAACAGTCAAGGAATTTTCATTGGTAACTTTTCCTGATAGCACCTGGCTTTGAGAGGTAGCACTAATTAAAAGCATTAAAATAAAAATAAAGCCTTTTGAAAAACTGGTAAACACGTTATTGAATTTTAAATTAAGAATCTTGTAAATTTGTTGCTTTACTTTACGCGAATGCAAGTTAGCACGGTTTATTTATTCTTTAAAGAAGGTTTTTAGGAAAAAGGAAAGCCACGCTAACCGTGGCTTTCCTTTTTTTTATTTTAGAAAGAATTGTATATTGGTCAATCCTGCAGTTCCTCCTATAGAAGGATCTTTTGAGTTACTCACAATATAAATATCGTGCATTTTTCCATCCGTAACCGGGGATATTGCAGAAGTAATCGTAGCAAATTGTGGTGCTTTTGCTTTTTCATCCGCTTTTCCTTTTACTCCGTCAAAATTAAACTCCCCAATTTTTTGGCCATCCGGAGAATCAAGGTGTACTTCAAAAGTATATCCAGCAACCGGTGGCGCCTGCCAGCCCATATTCATTGAAGCATGGGTGATTCCTGCAAGGCTGATAGTGTCAATCCTAAACCAGCCAGAGGCTTGAGGAATTATTAAGATTGCCATCCCTCCATAAGTCATATTCGTGAATGACTTCATTTTTGTAACCCCCTCGAAAGTCATTTTACTATTTCTTAAATTGACTGAATTACTTCCCATTAATGGTTTTACATTATTGCCACCTTTGTCTGTGTAGGCCGCGTAGATGTGAAGTACTCCCTTGTCTTTTACTGCATTATTCATGGTTGCATTCAGAGTACCACTTTCCGGTAAAGATTTAATTTTTTTATTTTCATTTGCGAGCGATAAAATCCATGAAACAATTTGTGCCGCATCACTTTCTTTTAAATTAGGATGCGCGGCCATCGGCACATCCCCCCAGTTGCCGCTTCCACCATGTATAATTTTTTCTGCAAGCGCGGCGGTAGCTTGTGGATTTTTTTGGTATCGTTTTGAAACATCAATAAATGCAGGCCCAACAGATTTTATATCCACTTTATGGCAACCTTTACAGTCAAGCGAAAGCATCAGGTTTTTGCCTGCTAATTGCTGCCCTAATTGCTGGCTTCCCGCACCCGATCCGGCTTTATCCATTTGATCTGTATAATCGGCGGTAACAATGAGACTGCTTAAATCTTTTACTTTCGAAGTATCATCTTTGTCTTCGATGTTTACATTATATTTTACAGGTGTACCCGGGAAATAAAATGTATTGTTTCCTTCAATATTTATCTGAACGGTAGGCGCTGAATTACCTGCATAAACATCCACTGCATTGCTGGTTGAAGAAGCTTTTTTATCATCCATTACTTCCACTGAAACCATGTAATCGCCAGCTTTAGTAAGCGTATACTTTAATTGTGGTTCAGTTGTTTCTTTTTTTACATTATTGCCAATATTCCAAATATAAGTAAGCTTGTCATTATCGGGGTCCCTTGCTTTTACTGTAGCTGTGATTTCTAAAGGAAGGTCGCCGGAAGTTTTGTCAACCTGAATAGAAGAAATTTCCGGAGGCCTGTTGCCTGAGTTATAATCTATGCGCGACAGTCCTGCATCTGCATTTTTTTGAAACCAACCGCTTCCGTATTCCAAAACGTAAAGCCTTCCGTCAGGCCCAATTTCCATGTCAGATGGATTGTTGAATTTTGTATTCAACATAAATGGCTCCATGTTATCAAAATCACCATTGGGTTTCATAGTTACTACTTTTATCCAATCGCGAATCCATTCGTAAATAAATAATTTGCCATTATAATAATCAGGGTACCTTGTTGAATCAGGGTACATATCGGTGTAATAAACCGGGCCGCCCATCGCACACCTGCCGCCGCTTCCTACCTGCGGGAAATCTGTGGATGCCGCATAAGGATACCAAATATAAGCTGGCTGTGCAGGCGGTAATATTTTTTTACCAGTATTATTTCGTGAATTATTTACGGGCCTTAGCGGATCAAATAAATCGCCTGATTTGCCGGTAGCGTAATCATATTGGCGGTAAGGAATATTGTTGGCAATTACAAAAGGCCATCCAAAAAATCCCGCTTTTCTTGCCTGGTTAAATTCATCATAACCGCGTGGCCCACGAGTCGCCATACTATCATTATTGGCATCCGGCCCTACCTCGCCCCAATATAAAAAATTGTTTTTCTGATCTACAGCAATGCGGTAAGGATTACGGTCGCCCATCACATAAATTTCTGGCCGGGTGCTATCCTCCCCTTTCGGAAACAGGTTTCCATCAGGAATAGTATAGTTTCCATTTTCATCCACTGTTATGCGAAGAATTTTTCCGCGCAAATCATTAGTGTTTCCAGCACTGCGGCGGTCATCATAATGCTCAAATCCGGGCCGGTCATCCAATGGAGCATACCCGTGAGTATTAAATCCTCCTTTTCCGGGTTCATCAAAAGGAGTCGTATTATCTCCGGTTGATAAAAACAATTGCCGGTCCTTGCCAAAAGCAATTGAGCCTCCGGTGTGGCAACATATTTCTCTTTGAATATATAACTGCAGAATAATTTTTTCTGATTTCAGGTCAATAGTATCGTTCGTAAAAGTAAAGCGCGACAAACGGTTAATAGAAGTATCCGCCGGGCTATAATACATATAGATATAATGGTTTTTTGCAAAATCCGGATCTTTTTTAAGCCCTAAAAGGCCGTCTTCAGCGTTAACTCCCGGTGTGTGCATTGTATGCCAGTATACATTTAAAAAGCCCACTTGTTTTACTGTTTTAGTCGAATGATTGTACATCATAATCTCGCCGCGCCGTTGCGCTACCAGGATATCAAGGTTTGGAAGAATGGTCATTTCAGTTGGTTCAAAAAAAGTGCCCTGAACCAATTGAACTTTGGTGAAACGGTCTGCTGCAGGAATTGGTGGTGTTTTTACTTTAACGTAATCCAGTTCCTTATTGTCACCCATTGCGTATTCTATTCCTCCTAAAATATGCTTTAAAAAATTAGGATCCGTATAAGATTCAGGCGTGTGCCCTAATTCAGTGTACCAGGCGCGGCCTCCATCAAAATCATGATACCAGGCCATCGGGTGGTTTGCACCATTGGTGCCGCCTTTGTAACTTTTTTCATCGATTGAAATTAATACATGAACATCCGGATTCATGTTTTTAAAATTATACCATTCGTCTTTTCTAATCCATGGGTCAGGCAGGCCTTTGGTTGAAATATTGTCTTTATCAACTATGTGCAAAGTTGCCGTTTGTGGTTCCGGATGGCCATTAAAATTGGCCCCAACCAATCTTGTGTACCAGCCCCAATGGTAGCCTGCGTCTGTGGCAGCATGAATACCAACAAATCCCCCACCCGCTTCAATGTAGCGCTGGAAGGCGTTTTCCTCATAATTAGTCATGAGTTCATCGGTGTTGTCTGTAGTACTTAAAAATACAACTGCCGCATAATCTTTCAGTGTGTCTTCATTAAACATGGCAGAGTTGGATGTGGTATCAACAGCAAAATCATGCTCCTGGCCCAGTTTAAAAATCGCCTGTACACCATCTTCAATCGAAGCATGATGGAAACCAACTGTTTTTGTAAAGACCAATAATTTTGGTTGGCCCGAACGCTTGTTGCAGCTATAGAGAAATAAAACCGGTACCGCAAAAAGTACCGCATAAATTCGTAAAAGATTTTTCATTGATTTGATTATTGATTTAGAGTTAATTAATGGCAATACTTTAGGAAAAGAAGTGAAGGTAAATAGTTTATAATTTATTTTACAAATTTAGAGGCAATTTAATTTACAGGGATAAAAATGAAGTGTAAGGTTGTGCTGAATGGTGAATTGAAAGGGTGAATGGCGAACACGCATAATGATTTAGACAATTTAAATCGGTGAAAATAAATAGTAATCCGTTGCAGTATTGATGCAAGCCTCCTCAATTTGAATTTTAAGGAATTGTTTTACCATCCCAAAGGATAAATTTAAAACTGTTTTAAATAACTGATTTTGGCAATAGCATGGTCTTCGGCTTGTGTTTTTGACTGCACATTAGTAAACCCGTAATGATTCAACACAAGGTAAAAATAAGAGAGTGGCGCATATTCCCACGAAAAACGAAGGTTATAATTTACTTCATTATTGGTAGAATTTTTTTGATAAAACCCAATCAGTTGTATTCGTGGATTTAATGCAAGCCTTGCTTGTAATCCATATAAATCAATGGTGGAGGTAGTTTTAGGCTCTCCCACTTTTATAAAATGATTGCGGTTAAACCGGCCGGAAATCGAAATTTGAGGAACAGGGGCAAATTGCAATGTCCAATCACCGGAGTTGAGTTTCCCATTAAAATAATTGCCCCACGAATAAATTCCAACCAGATTAATAATCCTTGAGGGATCAGAACTAAGATAGATTTGCTGATTGGTAAAATTATATTCACCAGGTAATATTTTTATCCCTAACGGTTCAAAAGTTTCTGTGAGCCGCTGAAAAGCTGGTTCTACGCCGTAACCAAAATAAGCCCCACTTTGAAAATTAAGCCATACCGGAAACACTGTGAAGGTGCGTTCTATTGATTTTCCGGTAGAAGCCTGCCAATAAAACTCCGGAAGAAAACCGGGCTCAAACGCACGAATTACTTTTTTGAATGGCAACTTCTTTCCCCGGTAATACCAGTTCATTCCGGGCGTTGTCCCTATCACATCTGTACGTGAAACAAATCCCATTTCAGGGTCAAAATTTTTGGTAACGACAGATTGTGTGAGCCATATTTTCATGTGGTTAGTTGAATAATAATATTGTGCAAAGCCTGAAAATCCATCTTTACCTTTTTTCGTATTAGCAGAATGCATTAGCAATGTATTAAGTGAATTCGATTCGCCCAAACGAAAAAATCCATCCACTGTACTTACAATATTGGTATTGCCTGGTTGATTCTTTACGGTTACCAAACCTCTCCCAAACGGCTGTTGGCGCCTATGTTTTGAGAAACGCGCCCGACAAAAAAATTTGTGGCCGGGTTGTTATCAGCAGCCCTTTGCCGCATTAAAATACCACCATAATTTATTGAAGAAGAACGATGCACAAACCTCGCACCGCCATCAATTGGAATAGGCGTTCCTGAACTATCAAGCCCTATGCTTCTGCTAAAAAATGGCTGCACGCGCATTTGGCCGCCGGAACCATCAACTGATTGAGAAATACCTACGCCAAAGAGAGAAGCATTCTCCAAGAAGAATTGCCTTTTCTCTGGAAAAAAAACTGAAAAGCGTGAGACATTATTTACCTGCTGGTCCACGTCTGCCTGTGCAAAATCTGTATTTACCGTAAGGTCTAAAACAGAATTCGGATCAATAGCCCATTTAATATCGCCACCGACTTTATAATTAGATGAGCTCACTTTTTGACTTGAATCATAGCCTTTGTAATGATCGTAAGAAGAAAGCATGTAAGGTTCAAAACGAATATTCGTTTTAGGAGGAGGCGGTTTTAAATTCGTTAGCAGGCCTGCATAATTCATACGTAAAGAAGTGAAGGCTCGGGGATAAGGGGAAAACGAAGTGATTTCGTTTGTGGCCCTTCTGTTGCGGTAAATACTTAATCCCCATTGTTGTGTTGAATCAATGTTTGGATACCTAAGGGTTTGCCATGGAATAGCCATCTCTGCCGTCCATCCGGAATCAGTGCGATTGGTTCTAACACGCCAAAGACCGTTCCAGTCTACATCGTAATAAAGGTCATCAAAGGATAACAGGTCGCGTTGTACACCGTATGGGTCGGTAACAAAAGACATTGAATTCCTTTTGTCGTTAAAACAATCAAAAGCAATGCTTACATGGTCGCGGCTCTTGTCATCAAAATCCCTTTTAAAATCTGTAGAGCGCAGCGCTTTTATTCCTGATGAATCATGTGCAAAAATGCCAACGTATAAAAACTGCCGATTATACAAAATTTTCACGCCCGTATATTCTCCCGGCGCATGGCCTTGTACGGGTTCTATTTCAATAAACTGTGGTGAAGGTTTGGCCAGTTTCCATTCCGGTTCATTCAATAATCCATCAACATGAAGGTTGGTATTGATTTGTACGGCTTCTATTTCTTTTCTTACAGAATCCGGATTAAAAATTTCTTTTTGCTGGCTATAACCCCCAAGCGTAAACGCAATAAATACTACAAGCAATATCGTTTTGAAATACATCCGATAAAGATAGGAAACGGATGAATTTATTTTTGAAAATAATTAATTAATTTTTTAGAATAATTAATTTACGCCGCATAGGCAATGAGTTCTTTGAATGTATCTGTTTTCCTTTTAGCTGCTCTTAGCATTATAGCTTTAAAAATTCCTTGCTCTGTATTTCTTCGGTTCGTCCTAAAGCAGTATTCAT
>DATCFI010000124.1:0-63619 GCA_036509585.1 Hanamia sp.
TATCAGGGCAATTTAAATCTACTGAAGGGGCAGATGCCTTCGCCGTTTTGAGATCAATTATCGACACGACCATTAAATCCGGACAAAATGTTTTGAATGCTTTATCACTTATAGCTAAATTGGAGACTGAATAGTTACGAATAATTTATCAATAGATAAAAAACAAATTATTCGGGGGAACATGATCGGAATAGACAGGTTAAACTTCAAATTAGTTTTTCTAATTAAATGCGGATCAAAAATAAAATTTCACCTGATTGATATGAAAAATATTGTGAGCTGTAAATTAAAAAAAGATCGAAATAAAGTTACAGGGCATATTAGCAAAATATCTTTGGAATGCGTGTTTGAGAAGGGAATCTTTGCAATCCATTTTGTCTTTTATGATGAAAGTAAAGATGACGCTTTTAAAATAATGCGCTCGTTTAAAAAAGCTTCCTATTGGAAAAAATGTATCAATATCTTCACTGAATCTGCTAACCTTTCCTATAAAAAAAATGAGAAATTTGCTGTATAATATCCAGCTAATCTAAGAGAGTACCATGATACCACATTTGGGAATATGTTATTGCTTCCGCTCTGATATTTAGTTATTTACCTTGATTTTGAGACTTTGCCTTTTTTTTGGGTTCGGGGGGTGCTAATGAAATTCTAATTAGCGCTCCTGCTCGCGTATTAACGGTAGGTGCCGATGAAGATATATACGGAGTAACCCGGTCCTGGGTAAAATAAAGCTGCACGTTGATCCGGTTATTAACGTAGTACGAAATTGTTGGGGCGATGCTGATCTGCTTACTTCCCGAGGTAGCAAACGAACTATTCTGATCCAGAATATTGTTTGAAGTAACATTATTTCGAATACTGAAGTTAAGACTAAAATTAATTTCGTTTTCGAGCGTTTTGCTGCCCGTTTTTGAAAAAGGGAGTACAAAAGGAAGCTTCATCCCCTTTTTCCTAAAACTTCCCCCAAAAGTTGCCTGGGTGGAATTTACTTCGCTTACCTGGTAATCTATCAGACTAAGGCTTAGTTGTCGCTGTTTCGTATAATCAAATTTCAGGCTAAGCTTATTGGTAAACGTCATATCAATCCCAACCAAGGGTGCAAATTGTTCTTGTATCGTTAAGTTGGGTACAAGGAAAAAAGGAATATAATTTTTGGAGACGGTATCAATAAAAGATGGATAATTGTAATGATCCACATCCTGGTATAACAAGGCAGATGTAAAGCTGTTCATACTCAAACTTGCATTGTAGGCATTGGTTAATGTGAAGTTTGAAAATATTTTACTCATACCCGGAAGCCTACTCAAACCACTATAAGTAATTCTCCAATTTGGTTTTGGAATAATTTCACTAAAAGGATTTGATTTTATGTTTGCGTTTTGTTGATTTATTAAATGTACACTGTTGGGATCCTTTCCAGTATAGGCCGCAACAAAAGCCGGTAATAATACATCCACAGAATAACGTCCATAGCCTAAAGCATAGCCATCAGCTCCAACCGGGTTGCCTGCTTGTTTATTATATTCATTTTTAGTTCCCAATCTTTGAGAGATAATTTTGCGGTAATCCTGGAACTGCAAAAAAGTATTTGAAACCCGGTTAGGGTCATTTTTCTCAAACAACGTATTTAAAGCGATATAAGTAACATTAAAGGACCCCGAAACGTAAGGGCTTAAATGTCCAAAGTGATTCCCTGTACCGGTTGTGTCTTTGAAGGTTTCAGAATAATTTTTACTAAAAGATTTCCCCATATTCACATCAATTGTGAAATCTTTTACTGGTTCTAATTGCGCGGAAATAGCAATTTTCTGATCGTAAGTTTGTACAAACAGATCACTGAATAATGAATCACGGCTAATGAGTCCTTTGGCGGCGGCTTTGTTCAACCAAACAGAGTCCGGTTGTTTCCCCAATATAAAATCAAAACCCGGCGCCATACTTTTGAAATTTTGCCCGAGGAATTTGGTGCTATCAGTATAACCCGGCAATCTTGTGTTACTTATGTTTGACACTGTTGCGTTCACTGATTTTATACTTGTGATCAATTTACCCAACACCCTCAAAGGGCCTCTCACTTCGGGTAAGTTGGTTTCTTTTTTTGATGAAGACGTGCTTTTATTTGCCGCGCTCTTGGAATTTTGTTGATTGTCTTGCTCCTTAGCCGGTCTAAGGGGCTGGTCCAAAGCCCGAAGCCATTTCGATTTACTATACAATCTTACAAAATCCATCTGAAAAGTGGCATTCTCCTGCTGTCCGTTTTCTAAAAAATTACCTAAATTAACTGCAAGCCTTGACGCTCCAATCCAATTGTATGTGGCTGTATAATCCAGGTGAAGTGACGTCCAGTCGGTGATCGGCAATTTCGAAAGCGGCACATTGTAAGAAAAATTTATTGTTTGATTGAAAGAAATATTTCTACCGCCTGCAAAAAAATTATGCCAAAGGGTATCTCTCTTTTCCTTTGTGTTAATTCGTCCGTTCGGCTCATCAATTATAGCATTGTTCAACGCGGAGTAATCAAATGACAAGGAATGAGTGAGATCCCATCTTAAAACATAATTTCTATTAAAAGTAAAATACTTATCAAAAGTTTCCGGAGTTACATATTCATCTCCACCAATACTCCTTGGCTTTACGGCTCCGGATTGCCGGAATACGTCAGCTTTAAACGTAATCTGCGATGGCACTGGGTTTATATTAAAATCCTTTACAAGATCGAACCAATGCGTTTTGCTTTTTTTGAACATCTTTTTGAAAGGTGAAATAAACTTCGGCTGTGGAGTAAAATTATAAGCCAGGCTTCCTTGCTGCCGTGTTACGTCGTTATATTCTAAAAGCGGCGTATGGACTTCTGTTTTCGTATAAGTATAGCTAAAATCAAGATTTTCTACATCCCAAAATTGTGGCTTTTTGTTACTCGTTCGGTTTTTGTGCACATTGGTAACGCTAATTGTTTTGATTGAAGCATCAGAAATGGCATTACTCTTTATAGAGTCCTTCTGACTTTTAGTAGAGGCATTTTTTAATTTTTGATTTAGCGTAATGTCCATATCTAAAGGATCGTATTCCGGTGTACTTATGGTTTTATTGATGCTTGCATAGAAAGGAATCGATATTGCCGCTTTTTTGGGCAACAGTTTTCCGAGTTCAAGATTCGCTGATGCGTCATACTGGACAAAATTATCCGTAAAACGGCCAGTTATTCCCTGATCCAGGCTTCCAAATCCTGCACTGTGCGTGTTCGCAGAAAGCGATATGGATCCAAGGTCAGAAAGATTTGCATCTATTCGCGCAAGGGAAGCCCACCCACCTGTTTCATCCATGGAAGATAATCGTAATTCATTAAACCACAATTCACCACATGCAGAAACTGCTCCGGTATTTTGTACCCCCATCAAGATGCCCGTAATCTGCGCCAGGTTTGGATTTCCTATTACTGAATAAGTTTGGCCATTGGATTGTAATCGCGAATACAATACATTTAAAGCAGTATCAGACAAATTCCTGTTTATTTTCAGTTGAACAAGATCGGCAAGGTTAAGATTGAGGTTATTACTTTGGATCCACAAAGTATCATTATATGCCTGGCTATCGGGATTCAGGCTTCCCGCGTCAAGAGGCGTTAAAGTTAAAGGTATTCTGACTTCGTAATAATTGCTGACAAAGTCGCTACCAATCCTGATTACGGCTGTCAGGTCTCCGTTGTTTAAAGTCGTTCCTGCATTACTTTTTTCAGCGTGAATATATAATTGAAGTTGTTTAAAATGCCGCAAATCCCTGTTGGCATAAGTCTCGAAAACAGCCTTGCCGTCATTTTTTGCAAGGTTGCAAAACGTCATCGAAAGAGATTGCTCATTCTGCAACAGCGGTACTCCATTATTACTCAATGTTTGTACGCGCTGTATAGCGCTGGGCGTGCGGTAAGGCAACGGAGTACGTTTATCGTTTTCTTCTATATTCACTGCACCCACATCAAATGCGGTATCTGAAGCTGGTTTATAAAGGCCGGTAGAATCTAGCTTATATTGAAATTTCCTCCAGGTATTTCTTACCAGGCTTAACTCACCAAAACGAACCGTTACACTATCCTGGAAACCGGTCAAGAACATTCTCATAAATCGGATAGATTTGAAATCAGGAATATTCCCCACTTTTTGATTATATGATGTAATTGGAATCCTTAGTTGATACCAGGTTTCATTTCTTGATGTATTGTTTGGCAGGTTTACACTAACCAATCTTTTATCCACAATAAAATTCTTGCCCACAGTCATTTCCGGATCGGTTGGGGGTTTCAGATCAACTACATATTGAAAATATTCTTCAGTTTCGTTAAGCGTATTGTCGTGATCAAGATCTTCCTGATCAGGATATAGCGTCGCTGCAGAAGAATATTTGGCATTGTTATCGGCTATTGGAGAATTTCCCTGGGGGTTATTATATTTCTTATAACGTGCAAGGATATCCGCATTTTCTGCGTCAAGATCGGCACCCCTGTAAAAATGATAATTATCGGATGAAGGATCTGACATCGCATCCTGGTAAATTTTCGAACCGGTGCCGAAATTGGCAGCCAGAACATTAAGGTAATCAAATCGTCTGAAATTAACTTCAGCGCTGTCTGTAAGACCATCAAAGCCTACATCCTGGTAAGGCCTGTCTCTGGGATCGTTACTAAAAGCATTGGTTACCTGAATTGGATTACTTGGTATTACACCCCAAATAGATGAATCCACCTTTGCCGGTAAATTTGGCGTAGGCAGCCCGTTTTCATAAAACCTTTTAGAATCTTTTAGTATATCTTCCGACACATTTCCAAGATTGATGTAAAATTTCCCTCCTTTACTGGCGGCGTCCAAAACAAAAGGATCCTGAACCCAACATTCTATATATTCTATATTCGCTGTTTCAAAGTCAGTCTGGTCGAGGCTCCGCATTAATCCGCCCCACTTAGTTGTCGGATTCAAAAACTTACCGGCAGAATTAAGATCTGCCTTGGAAGCATCAAAATTATACGGTCCCCGATCTGTTGGATAATAGGAAAGATCAAAAGTAATAAGTTGATTTTGCCCAAAATCGGTCGATACTTGCGGAAATATTTCCTGTTCGGATATAGCACGTACGCGAGGATCAGAAAGCACATCATTATTCTTGTACAAAGGATTGTTGGGATTTTTAGGATCCTGCAAAGTGGGCTCTATCTGGTACCAGGCAATCGCAGCCCGATTTTTCCCATACGCAAGACTGTTAGATGAATCAGCTTCAGGAAACAAGATGGCACCATTTTGATCCGTAGCGCCATGCGGCGTGGAGGCTAATGCCCAACTAATTGGTGGAAACCGCAAGTCAATATTGCTCTGGCTACCTTCAAAATCATCAATATAAACCACACCATTAGCTCCTTTTCCAATTTGTGGGGCATGGCCTGGTTTTAAAAATGCGGCCTCCCCATAGGCAGTAATGGAAGATGAGGCTGTTGAGTTATAAAATGGAATTTTATTTAAAAGTTTTGTAAGCCTCGGTGCATCCACGTTATAATTTCCATCTACGCCATACATCGTATTTCTGATGGGATCATCTCCATAATCAACTTTGGTAAAAAACGGCCTCTCACTCAGGCGAACAATAGTTCCACCTAATGACAATTTTTCTTTGGCTGTATTCTTTAGCAAATAATCGAGCCTAAGACCTAAATAGCTCTTTTGCTGAAGACCGAAAGTTGCATTGTTTTCGTAATTCACCTGCACAGGCACTCCTGAAGCAAGGATAGCTTGATTAATAACTTTTATGGTTCCCAGGTCATAATTAATCGTGTAATCAATGTTTTCCTTTAGTGTTTGACCGCCGGCAGTAACCGACACCGATCCCGGAGGAATATTATAGCCGATACTGATATCAGAAGCCGCAGATGTTTTGGCCGATCCTTGCAATATAAACCTGTCAAGATTTGGGAAATCTTGTTGCGCGGTCGTTTTTATAGAATCATATAAGGGGTAATATAAACTATCCGCGCCCAACGCCACATTTGTAAACACTTTGGGAGCAATGTCGCGACCGAAGGGTTCTAAGAGAGGAAAGATAATTCTGCTGTACTGCGATAAAACAGTATAACCTTCTATATAATCAAAAACCCCATCTGGTTGTGGATCATTATTACTATTAAGCCTATCCAGATTTTCAAGTGTCAACAGTGGAATACCCTTGTTTAAATCACCGTAAGGCAAATATCTTTTTGCACCCATCCCCGGATCAGAATACAACACGTTTAATTGAAAGCCCTGGGGATCTAATGATCCATAACCAACGCTGTAAACGTTCTTCATCATTAGGTGCCAAATGGGTAATTGGGGCCGTTGAGAGGTAGCTTTTAATAACTTCAAAAACAAGACTTTCTGATTGCTTGTAGTAGAATCCGGAGGCACATCCTGCGAAAATTCTCCTACCTGGTAAATTTTCCCGTTATAGGAATATTGAAACGCCACTGCTAAAACATCATCCGGCTGCAATGGCTGACTCAACGAAATGAATCCAACCCGCTTGTTATAAATGTATTGCGTAGAATCTAATTTACGGGCAAAAGTCTTTTCATAATCCTGAACGGGTGAAAGGCCCATAGCATTTAACTGGCTATTGATAAGCGAAGAATTTCGGCTATTTGGATTACTGATAATGGAAGAATATTCGCTGTTTGTATTGTTGTCGGGCAACGAACCCGTTACTGTAAAATTGTGATATGGAGCCGACTCTCCCAGGTCCATTAGGCCTACGACTTCACGCGCATTAGTTGTTGTACCATTTTTATTAGTCACCCACACTTCCAATCGCAGTATCTGAACCGGTGTTGTTATAGCAGGTGCATTACTCATTACCTTATTGAAATTATTTTTAAAGTATTGCGCTAATAGGAAATGCCTGTTTTCTTCATAATCGGTGGATTTTAATGAAAATACAGAAGCCGCACTTCCCCCCTGAAGATTTAAGGATTGCTTTTGGGAACTTTGATTTGCCAGAACTGCCGTAACGGATAATTTACCAAACTGCAATTGTGTTTTAAGTCCAAACAGCGATTGTGCACCGGGTATTAATGTGCTTCTCAAAGGGAAAGAGACATTGCCTGCTTCAAATTTTTTCAGGATCTCATCATCAGTACCCGTGTAATCTAATTTGAGCTGGTTGGTAAAATCCAAATTGGCCAGCGTATTATAATTGATGGGAAATTTTAGTTTGTCTCCAATGTTAGCCAACACATTCAATTGCGCTGACTCCTGAAAATCAAAACCTCCATTTTTACGCGCAGCTTCGGGCAAAGTGGGATTTTTTACGTTTTGCCCCTGGTAGCCCGCAGTGACATCTACGTTGCCTTGTGGTTGAATGGATACTTTGCCATTTCCAAAAAGTCTGTTGAAAAGATTATCATATACACTGAGCTTTGGTTTTACCTGGCCACGGTTCAGTAAGCTAAGGGTATTGGCGCGTTCCTGGAAGTATTGTGTTTCGGCCTTTTGGGCCTCCATCGCCTGAAATTCTTCGGCGGTATAGGTAGTTGGGGTCCGGTAATACCGATTTCCCACTTTCTCAAAAATAGTATAGGTTTTTGTAATTGGATCGTAAGCTACTGAGTCATTGATATTTGGCGGAAGCTTAAAGTCATAAACATTAGAATGCCCCGAAAGAAAGTCACCTCTCCTGTCGTGTAAAGGAAAAGGAAGACTGTCATTTTTTATAATTGAGGAAGAGTCTTGCGCTGCTGCACGAGAAGGCCACACAATAGCAACCACTATTGACAGTAACCAATAAATTATCAACCCAAAATAATTTGGTGCTAATTTTCTTTTAAGCAACATCCAGCAAATTAATTAGGTAGATTTTCTATCAAATAGCTTTTAGGGCTTTTTTTATTAAGGATTCCAGGATATTTATGGAAGGCTCCGAAATTACAACTTTTTTAATTGCCTGCTCACCTGCAGGTCTTGATATTCCAAGAGCCACTAATGCATTTAACGCATCCTGCTCCAAAGTATTGCCGACACTAGCGAATCCGGCTGCTGTTGTTGATATTTTTGAAATTTTATCTTTTAATTCAAGCACAATTCTCTCAGCGGTTTTTTTCCCGATTCCTTTCACACTTTCCAGTACAGACGTATGTTTCATCATGATTGCATTTTTTATTTCCTCCGATTTCATACCAGACAACATCATCCGCGCCGTGGACGCTCCAACGCCCGACACACTTATCAGGAGCGTAAACATCTCCTTTTCTGTAAGATCAAAAAAACCATATAACGTATGCGCATCTTCTTTTACCTGCAAGTAAGTAAATAATTTGCCTTCGTCCAATCGTTCAATATGAGTATAAGTATTCAGGCTTATGTTTACTTCATACCCTACTCCACTCACATCAACGTATACCATTGTTGGAGTTTTGTAAGAAAATTTACCTGATAAGTATGCAATCATAGTCTTTTAAAGTGCGTCAAAAGTAAGTAAATCACTTTAATCGACAACCCATATAATTAAATAAATATGATCAATTCCAAGACGAATAAACAGGATGTTGTATTTTTATCACCTTAATTAAATTTTATTTTATATAAATGAATCAAAAAATATCTGCTGCCATTACTGCTGTAGGGGCTTACGTGCCAGAATACAGGCTTACTAATGCCATTCTTGAAACTATGGTAGAAACCTCTGTCGAATGGATAAAAACCCGAACCGGCGTAGAAGAAAGAAGGATATTAAAAGGTGAAAATATGGGTGTGTCCAAAATGGCCGTCCCTGCAGTTTTGGAACTTTGCAAAAAAAGAGGAATTGATCCGATAGAGATTGATTGCGTAATCTGCTGTACCGTAACACCGGATATGACTTTTCCAGCCACTGCTAATATTATTTCGTACGAAATTGGTGCTAAAAATGCTTTTGGTTTCGATCTTTCGGCGGCCTGCTCAGGATTTTTATTTGGACTTACCACCGGAGCTTCATTTATTGAAAGTGGCCGCTATAAAAAAGTAGTTGTAGTAGGTACGGATAAAATGAGTGGCATTGTAGACTATAGCGACCGGAAAACCTGTGTACTTTTTGGCGATGGTGCAGGTGCTGTTTTGTTAGAACCAAACGAAGAAGGTTATGGAGTACAGGATAGTCTTTTAAAAACAGATGGCATAGGTTGCGATTATCTGAAAATGGTAGCAGGAGGTTCTGCAAAACCCGCTTCAATAGAAACCGTGATGGCGAAAGAACATTACATTTTTCAGGAAGGCCCACAGGTATTTAAGTTCGCGGTTAAAGGAATGGCCGACGTGTCTTATGAATTGTTAGAAAGAAATCATTTAACGGGCGATGATATTGCATGGCTGGTTCCGCACCAGGCTAATAAAAGAATTATTGATGCCACAGCCAATCGAATGGGATTAAGTACAGACAAGGTGATGATTAATATACAGCGTTATGGAAATACGACTTCGGCTACTATTCCCCTGTGTTTATGGGACTGGGAAAAAAAATTAAAGAAAGGTGATTTGATTGTGCTCGCTGCTTTTGGCGGTGGATTTACATGGGGGGCTACGCTGGTGAAGTGGGCGTATGACACGAAATGAGGGGAATGAAAAATATTGATAACAGTAGTCAAACAAATAATAGAGATTTCTTTTTTCTGCTTGATGAATATTTAAAGAGTAAAAGGAATAGCAACGTTTTCTAGACACAACGGGAAAGGTATGCTGATAAAATAAAAATCCAGCCTAAAAAAGTAGTAGATAATAAATATAAAAATTACTTTTAACCCATCGGAACTTTTGTATTCAAATAATTCACTAAAAAGTTATTAAGCCCAAAAACTTAATTTGAAAAACGAAAAAAGAACCAGTTCATACTTTGTACCCAATAGCCACTTTTTATCCCCAACTTTTCTTAACATGACACAAAGATTAGCGAGTATTATCTGTCATTACAAACAATGGAAAAATCAAAATCCAGACACTTGGATTGAACATTGCAAAAATCAAAGTACACTTTCTGAGGCAATTCATATTGCTGGATTAAGTGAAAATTATTTAGGTAAAAGGCATCCTCATCAATATCGACTCAAAAAATTTGATTTAGAAAATTTCACTGCTAAATTACTTGACAAAGAGAATCAATTAAATAAGGTTTTAGACTTTGATACTTTACTTAAAGGTGTAAGTGAAGCAAAATCAAAAGGTATCGGACAATTAACAATTTATGACACAGCACAAAGGCTTGGAGAATATTTAAATATATTTCCAAATAAAATATATTTACACGCTGGAACAAAAACAGGAGTAAAAAAACTAATTGGCAAAACAAATAAAAACTCAATTACAAAAGACATTTTACCCGAACCTTTTAAAACCGCGGACTTAACTTGTTCAGAATTAGAAGACATTCTTTGTATTTATAAGCAATTTTTTTAACAACTAAAGGCTGCCACAACATTGAATTGGTATTATGTTTACGGACTAAATGTGTGGTAAAACTAAAGCGATTTGTCATAGAGTATAAACGTATTTTTTATGGTCAGAATTTTAAAAAAATAATTAAAAATGAAAAAAATAATTCTAAGTATACTGATAGTATTTTCACTGTCTATTTCATACGCGCAAGAAGAACATGATGTTGAATATAATTTGTCGTCCTATGTACGCGATGGATACAAAGATGGTCTAAGGGATTTGGCTAATAGTACTACTCATAAAGCAAAGGTGATAATTTATTTAGATCCTAAGAGTGTAACAGTTATAGGTCCTATAAGAGGTTCCTGGGTGTTTTCTCGCGATATATCTACTATTAGAGAAGATAATAGAATTACTGAGACTTATGTGGGAGTCGATAATCAGCAGAGGGAGCTTCGCGTAATCATAATAAGAAGTGCTGTATCGTTTAAGCCTCTTATATTAGTAATGGAAGGTAGGGCTTACTGGGATTCATTTAGACTTAGCAATTAAATATATTGGTTATTAACTATTAGTCCAAGTATAAAGCACCTGCATGGCGTAAGTTTGCAGCAGAGTCTTGCGAATTAGCTATACTTGCACTGGACTTTAAAATCATTTTTTTACTCTTTCAGCAAACAAACAAATATCCACAATTTCTATTCTTCAAAAACCACATTTTAAATTCACAAAAAGGATAGATAAGGGAACAATTGAAAAAGAGAAGAATGCATTGAAATGCTAATCCGCTTATTTAATAATTTTTAGAAGGAGGTTTTTATGAAAAAAAATCTACAGCAAAACAACAAATATTCACGATTTCTCTTAAAACGCCACCTTCGGAATTGCCGCTATCAGTCTCTGAGTATATTCGTTTTTAGGATGAAAATAAATCTCGTCTGCGCTACCGCTTTCTTCAATTTTGCCTTTGTTCATGACTATAATGCGGTCACTGATATAATGCACCACGCCCAGATCGTGAGAAATAAAAATACAAGTGAATCCTAGTTCGGCTTTTAAATCGTTCAATAAATTCAACACCTGGGCCTGCACGCTTACGTCCAACGCTGACACACTTTCGTCACAAATAATAGAATCAGGATTCAGGCTCAGCGCCCGCGCAATACATATTCTTTGGCGCTGACCGCCGCTGAATTCGTGCGGATAGCGGTTAAAATATTCCGGCTTCAGATCTACCTTTTCCAACAGTTCAATAATCTTTTCTTTTCGTTGTTTTTTGCTTGGCAAAATTGAATGAATTTTCATTGGCTCATTAATGGCCTCACCAATAGTTATTCGTGGATTTAATGAACCATAAGGATCCTGGAAAATGATCTGGATATCCTTTCGCATTTTTCTCAACTCATCAGCAGCTATGTCCGCAATATTTTTTCCATTAAAATAAATATTGCCAGAAGTTGGCTCAATAAGCCTTATCAAAGATCGCCCCAGCGTAGTTTTGCCGCAGCCGCTTTCGCCCACCAGGCCTACCGTTTCGCCTTTATCTATCGTAAAGCTTACATCATCCACCGCTTTAAATTCATTTAATATCTTTCCAAAGAAATTTTTCTTCGTTGGAAAATACACTTTCAGATTTTCTACTTTTAATAAAGGGAATGCTGTTTCTGAGATATACACTCTCTCCTGATTACTTTTATCTTCTGCCTGATCTCTTACCCGTTCTACCTGATACCTCATCGCAGATAACTGATCACTATCTTTCCTTTCATCACCTAAAAAATCACTAATCACCGGAAGCCTTTTCCCTTTGGACGACGCACCTGGTCTGCAACTTAATAAAGCTTTTGTATAGGGATGTTGAGGATCTAAAAAGATGTCTTTAATAGAACCGGCCTCTACCACTTCACCTTTGTACATTACAATTACTCTATCGGCAATTTCTGAAACTAAACCTAAATCGTGCGTGATATAGATGACGCTCATGTGTTGCGTTTGCTGCAGTTCCTTTATTAGTTTTAAAATTGTTTTTTGAACTGTAACGTCCAACGCAGTCGTAGGTTCATCAGCGATCAGTAGCGCAGGATGGCAACTTATGGCCATTGCGATCATTACTCTTTGTTTTTGTCCTCCGCTTATTTCATGAGGATAACGCTTAAGAATAGACGAAGGATTGGGAAGTTTAACTTCCGCAAATAATTCGATTGTTTTTTTTTTCGCTTTCGCGTAGGAAACGGGCTGATGAATTCTCATCGCTTCAATCACCTGGTCGCCACAGGTTTTTACAGGATTTAATGAAGTCATGGGCTCTTGGAAAATCATCGAAATTTTATTGCCACGTATTTTTCTCAACTCTTTATCTTTAAGTTTCAAGATATCAACGGCCGTTTTACCATCTTCAGAGAAAAGAATTTGGCCGCACTTGTAATTTGCCGGAGGCGATGGCAGTAATTGTAAAACGGAAAGAGAAGTAACAGTTTTGCCTGAGCCTGATTCACCAACAATAGCTACTGTTTCGCCGGAATTTATTTCATAAGATATATTTTTTACCGCGGAAGTAATACCCGAATCTGTAGTAAAATCAACAGTGAAATTTTTTATTTGAAGAAGCGGGAGATTCATTTTGTGAATGGTGAGTTGTCAATGGTCAATCCTGAATGGTGAAATGTCAATTGTAAAGCGTGAATAAGAATCCTCATTTTTTGTCGGTTTACTGCTTCGGGCAATTTCATCTCTGGATATTTTAAAATTTCAAATGCCGTACAGTAAGCCCGTTGTTGATTAATTGCTTCAAAGACTCTATTCCAATCCTTAAATGCATTTCTACAAAATTGGCGGTTACTTTTGCATCACTTGCTGTTGTTTTCACACCTTCCGGAACCATTGGTGAATCACTAACCAACAATAACGCACCCGTAGGAATCTTATTAAAAAATCCAACTGTAAAAATGGTAGCCGTTTCCATATCAACAGCGTAGGCACGAATCTTTCTTAAGAATTTTTTAAAAACTTCATCGTGCTCCCAAATTCTTCTGTTAGTAGTATAAACTGTACCTGTCCAATAATCAACTGAATGATCGCGAATGGTAGTAGAAATAGCTTTTTGTAATGCAAAAGCCGGCAATGCCGGCACCTCCGGGGGAAAATAATCATTAGATGTACCTTCACCCCTGATAGCCGCAATTGGAAGGATGAGATCACCAATTTTATTTCGTTTTTTCAGGCCACCACATTTTCCCAAAAATAAGACCGCTTTTGGATCGACAGCGCTCAATAAATCCATAATTGTGGCAGCTCCGGGGCTGCCCATGCCAAAATTAATAATAGTGATATTATCGGCAGTAGCGCACTGCATCGCTTTGTCAACGCCTACAATACTGACATTATTGATATCGGCAAACATTTGTACATAATTACTAAAATTAGTGAGCAAGATGTATTCGCCGAAATTAGTTAACTTTTCACCGGTGTAGCGCGGAAGCCAATTATTTACAATTTCTTTTTTTGTTTTCATAATGAATAAAAATACGATTTTAGGGGTTATTGAAATTTAAAAAAATAATTTATAGATAAAAAGGCCTCATAAAAAGGAACAAAGACCATTAATGATAAAAATAGAATTTCCAAAAGATAACATTCTTATTCAGCAACGGGAAGGCATAAACGAAATTTTTGACACCGTCAGGAAAAAATGGATCGTAATGTCTCCTGAAGAATGGGTGCGTCAGAATATGCTGCAATACCTTTTAATTATAAAAAAATACCCCCGTTCTTTAATGGCGGTAGAGAAAGAAATAAAACTGGGCGAATTGAAAAAGCGGTGTGATATTGTAATTTACAACAGGCAATCACAACCTTGGATGATCATTGAATGTAAGGAAATGAATGTAAATCTTTCTCAAAAAACAATAGCCCAGATACTCAGGTATCATATTACTTTACAATCAAAATTTCTGATCATTACCAATGGAAGCTATAGCTATGGGTTTGAAAAGAAGCAAGAAAAGTTTGTCGAGATAAACACTTTCCCGGATTTTGAAGTTTGATTATTGCGGCCAATATTACCGGAATTTTAATCAATTTGAATTCTGTTCCTAAACTTTTCTTAATGGTT
Organism: Hanamia sp.; assembly: GCA_036509585.1. Lineage (GTDB taxonomy): Bacteria > Bacteroidota > Bacteroidia > Chitinophagales > Chitinophagaceae > Ginsengibacter. The sequence goes on from DATCFI010000124.1 coordinate 14,527, forward strand.
TCAACCATTTTTTCTTAAGGAAAAATACCCAACTCTGCATAAGAAGTAGCCACTTTATTAATCGCGCACACGTAAGCTGCGGTACGCATATCAGGTATTGCAGGAGTCTTTTGCCAGATGTCCACAATTTCGCGGGTAGCAGCTGTCATGGTTTCCTCCAGTCCGCTTCTTACCAGGTCCACTTCATCTGCGCCGTGCAAGATAAAATCTTTCTCCACCGTGCTGATCGTTTTGCCGGTTAATTCTTCAAGCTGGTTTACAATATGGTGATTCATATTCTCAGAAAATCTTTTTTCCAAACGACCATAACGCACGTGACTTAGGTTTTTAAGCCATTCAAAATAACTAACCGTAACACCTCCGGCATTTAAATACATATCGGGAACGATCAATACGCCTTTCGGGTTTAAAATTTCATCCGCTTCAGGCGTTAAAGGGCCATTTGCGGCTTCGCCGATAACTTTTGCCTTTATTCTTGAGGCATTTTCGCCATTGATCACATTTTCCAATGCGGCCGGAATTAAAATATCACAATCCATTTCAAGCGCATCCGAAGATTTTTCAAAATTCTTAGCGCCAGGGAAATCAAGGATAGATTTTGACTTTTGCCGATGTAGCCAAACTTTTTCCACATCAAGACCTTCATAATTATAAATGGCTCCCTCATATTCTGCAATACCTACTATAATAGCGCCCGCCTGCTGAAAGAATAACGCACTGTGGTAGCCCACATTTCCCATTCCCTGCACACATACGCGCTTACCTTTTACGCCCAATGGTAGTCCAACCTTTTCCATAAGCGTAGGCATATTGCATATTTCGGTAAGCCCATAAAAAACGCCTAACCCAGTCGCCTCTTTTCTGCCGCGCACACCGCCCTGCGAAACGGGTTTGCCGGTCACACATCCTGCCGCGTCTATTTCGGCAGGATGCATAGCCACATACGTGTCAAGTATCCAAGCCATTTCCCTTTCTCCGGTTCCGTAGTCAGGAGCCGGCACATCAATGCCCGGTCCGATAAAATTTTTCTTGATCAATTCAGCGGTATAGCGTCGCGTAATTTTTTCAAGCTCATAGGGAGTATATTCTCTTGGGTTTATTTTGATACCGCCTTTAGCTCCACCAAACGGAACATTTACGATCGCGCATTTGTAAGTCATCAAGGCAGCCAATGCCATTACTTCGTCCTGGTTTACCGCATTGCTAAAACGAATGCCCCCTTTGCAAGGCGTTTTATGATGCGAATGCTGCACACGATAAGCTTCAAGGGTTACGATTTCACCGTTTTCTCTTTTAATAGGGAATCGCATCTGGTACACGCTGTTACATTGTTTTATCTGCTGCAGAATTCCACTATCCCAGGAAGTAAATACAGCGGCCTTATCAAAACTTTTTTCTACATTTTTGAAAAAACTGTATTGATTGTTTGATGCCATAAAATTTATTTATTAATTGCTCTATGAAGCTAAAACAATTTTTGGGAATAAAAAATTTGACAATTGCTTGTACACCACGGTTCAAATGAAAAAGAAATCATTTTGATTGGCCAGCAGCGAGTTTTACCAATCCCGTCAAGGAAATGGTCTATAAAGAATTTTCTCTTTTCGAAACTTTTCGATCTATTCTTACTAGGTAAAGAAAAAATACAGTTAAGATAACGATACAAACGGCCATTACCACATAAATTTTATCATGGCTTCTCATGGTATCATCGATTGTAGCTGCAGAGCTATCAGCCGCGTTTTGAGCCCAGATAAAAGGACTGATAAGAAAAGATATAACACTAAGGCTTACACGCTTCAGATTAATTTTACTCATGTATTACATTTTTATTGGCAAGCAGGCTTAACCGTATTTTTAAACTGCTAATCCATATTCCTAAAAGCAGCCAGCCAAAAACAGCAGGCCAGAAAATCATTTCCATTGTTGCATCAAGACTTCCGCCGCCAAGTGCCGGATTACCGCCACCTTTCGCCCCTTCCATCCCACCGGGATGAAGTGATTGTACCATACGTGGCAATATCATTATTAAAGGAATATAAATAAAGTAAGCGAAAATATTGTAAACTGCGGTTACTCTTGCTCTTTTATCCATATCAGTCATAGAGCCGCGTAGAACGAGATAAGCGAGATAAATTAAAACGGCAATGGCAGCAGCTATTTGTTTAGGATCGTTACTCCAAAATTCGCCCCACGTATATTTGGCCCATATAGAGCCTGTCGCAAGGCCAAGTAATCCAAAAATAATCCCCGTTTTAGCGAGCTCAGAAGCATAAATATCGTACCTAAGATTTTGCGTGCGGAGGTACGCAATGGAATAAACCAGCGAGAGCGATAGTAAACCCATTTGTCCAAACCACATAGGAACGTGAAAGAAAAAATTACGAATGCTTTGATGGAGATTACCAACCATCGGAACGTGAATCAGGAAACCTGCTGTGACAGTGAGAAACAAGAACACCATACACAATATTTTCCACCATTTTAATTTCATGAACAAATTTTTGTGGTGCAAAATTAAGGATTTGCCACTAATTCGTCGAATAAAAACGGATCGATTCATTTTGATGTCCGCTGTTCAAAGAATTAATTCCATGCGAAAAATTAATGATGTCTTTTAATCCTTCCACAAAAAAGGAAATAATACAATAGACAAAACTACCACCAGCACATCAAGGCCTATCAATAGCATTGTAATCTGCATAATTGCACCATCTCTGAATACTTCCCCAAATGCCGATTTGGACAATCTTATTAACAGTAGTAATTGAGGAATAATAAGAGGAAATCCCAGGATCGCCATTATAGCTGCGTTCTGATGCGCTTTTGCAGCGATAGCTGACATTAAGGTAAAAACAAGGCTTAGACTTAGGCCGCCCAGGCATGCGATACCAATGAACTGAAATGGATTCATTATTGGATTACCCAATAAAATCCAAAATAGAATAAGGCTGACCAGAACCATCAAAAGCATAATGACGGAACTGTAAATTAATTTGGCAATAATAAAATGGACCGGACTGGTGATTGTATAAAAGTAAAGCATGCGGCCTTTGCTTTCCTGCATAAAGCTTTTCGCTACCGCATTGATACACACAAATAATTGTATCATCCAAAATAAGCCGTTATAAACCGCGCTCTCCGGCTGGCCCATTGCCAGGTACAATACAAAAATGGTAGAAGCCACATATAATAAAATTCCAAAAAAAGTATGCTGCTGTCGGAGTTCCAGCAGGAAGTCTTTTTTTAGGAGCGTGATTATTTTTGACATACAAAGAAAGTATAAGTTATTAGGTACGGGTTATCTGGTAAGATTTTGATAGTTTGTTATGGCAATATTGAGTGAATTACTTAATCGTTCAGTAAACAGAGAAATAATCGCGATTCTTCATTAACTGTTTAACTAATTAACGCATTAGTTTTTCAGCGCCGCACAAACCCTACATCTTGGTTCATAAATATCTTTTTCGCCCAATAATACCTGGCCGCCGGTTTTTACTTTCCTATAGCTCACGTTAGCAATATTGCCACAAACTACACATATCGCGTGAAGTTTAGTAATGTAATCAGCGATTGCCAATAAATTAGGCATTTGTCCAAAGGGCCTTCCCTGGTAATCCATGTCTAGTCCCGCTACAATCACTCTCATCCCTTTTAGCGCCAGTTTTTCACAAACAACTGTAATCTGATCATCAAAAAACTGCGCTTCATCGATACCGACTATGTCCACATCTTGTGCAAGCAAAAGTATCGTTTGAGAATTATCTATCGGTGTGGATTGTATTTTATTTTCATCATGGCTTACAATTTTTTGTTCATCAAACCTGGTATCAATAGATGGTTTAAATATTTCAGCTTTTAGATTGGCTATTTCTACTCTCTTTAGCCTGCGGATCAGTTCTTCCGTTTTTCCGCTGAACATACTGCCGCAAATAACCTCTATCCAGCCACGCCTTTCTCCTCTGAAATTTGGTTCTATAAACATTTTTTGTATTTTATTTTAATTTTCAATTTGTAACTTAGCCACGATTTTGCAAGGTTAAAATGAATTTTTGTGAAATCAAAAACAAAAATTTATCCAGTATTTTTTTATAAACCTAAGACACATCACTGAGAATATGGATAGAGTGTCAACACTCCTGAAAAAGCTACAAAAACAATTTGACGAGAAATCATCTGCGGAAGCTATGTTGCGAACGACCCAGATTTTACAGGCTGAATTGCTTCAGCGGAAAGATAAGACTTCTGTTTTGTCCACTACGAGGGTATCGGTACTAATGCCATCCGTTTTTTACGCCGAAAGATCCGGCGTTTCCACAAAAGACTCATTTGTTGAAGAAAAAGTTATACAAGTGTTGCAGGTAGATGAAAAAGAAATAGAAGCGGAATTAGAAGAGATAAAAAAGAACGCGGAAGCAGCTAACTCACGAGGATCGATGAACAGGCCTACTTTTATATACGATCCCGAGGACCTTCCTACCCTGGCGCACCAGGATCAGCCTGAGAAAAAACTCTCACCCGATGAACTTTCGTTTGAATACCCCGAATCGTTGAATGATCATCTGAAAGAAAAAACTAAAATAGAACTTTCCCAATCTTTGACTTCGACTCCTATAAAGGATTTAAAAAAAGGGATTAATGTCAACGATCGCTTTGTTTTTATCAGCGAATTATTTCGCGGCGACGAAGCAATGTATGAACGAAGTATTAAAACGATCCAAAGTTTTTCTATTTATGCCGAAGCTGAATTTTGGATAAAACGTGAATTAAAAATAAAAATCGGTTGGCGCGACAATCATCCCGTAGTAAAACAATTTGATCAATTGGTGAAGAGAAGATTTTTGTAATTCTTACATTGGGTTAGCAATTATAAAAACGATATAATTGTTCGTTTACTGTTTAACTTTTATTTTAATAAAATTGATTGGTTTTTGAATTTTAAACACATCACTTATTGCTGCGTTTAAGTCTGAGATTCACTAAGAAAATAGAAATGCCGGTTATTTGTTTGTTTACTATTTGACTTTATCCTCGTCGCCCATCAGAAGGTTAGCGCCGCCATCGCGCATGATTTCATCCATATTCCTGTCATTATCGATAATTCCTTTTTCCTCTAGCATCCGCATGTCTTTTGCGTCTCGTAAAAATTCAGAAGCAAAAATGAATTCATTTAATTTTTTATTTTTATTGAAAATGATTTCTTTATTATTTCCTTCCCATTCTTTTATGCCATGGTAGAGATACAAAATATTTTCTCCTATTTCCATTACACTATTCATGTCGTGCGTATTAATGACCGTTGTCATATTATTTTCGATAGTGATTTCATGAATTAACTTATCAATTACCATTGATGTTTGCGGATCGAGCCCTGAATTGGGCTCGTCACAAAATAAATATTTTGGTTTTAATACGATAGCTCTTGCAATACCTACACGTTTTTTCATACCTCCGCTTATTTCCGAAGGATACTTTTTATTAGTATCTTTTAATTCCACTCTTTCCAATACATCATTAACTCTTTCTATCTTTTTTTGAAGGTCCCATTTGGTAAACATGTCCAGCGGAAATTTTACATTTTGTTCTACAGTCATGCTGTCAAAAAGTGCCGACCCCTGAAATAGCATGCCGATTTGTTGTCGCAATTCTTTGCGCTCCTCCTGGGTCATATGAGTCAAATTTTTTCCATCAAAAATTATCTCTCCGCCATCCACTTCAAAAAGTCCTACCATGCACTTTTGTAAAACAGTTTTGCCACTACCACTGGTACCTATGATGAGATTGGTTTTACCCGTTTCCATCACAGCGCTGATACCTTTCAAAATTTGTTTATCCTCAAAAGATTTAGAAACATTTTTAATCTCGATCATAAAAACTTCGATTTGTTAGAATTTCGCGATTTTACAATAGAAAGAACGCGAGTATATAATCCGCAAATAAAATAAGCACACAACTGGTAATTACAGCCGTGGTACTTGCCCTTCCGATTTCCAATGCGCCTCCTTTTACATTGTATCCATAAAAACAAGATACACTGCTGATAATAAATGCGAAAGTGTAGGCCTTTACCAATGCAAACCATACATTTTTTGGAACAAAATTCATTAGCAAGCCCCTGTCAAATGTTTCAGCAGGTAAGATACCTCCCATGCTACCGGCTAGCCTGCCGCCGTAAATACCAAGCGCCATCGCAAGAATTACTAATAATGGAATGGTAATAAGCGAAGCAAAAATCTTTGGCGCCACGAGATATGATTTCGTGTTGATGCCCATAATTTCCAGCGCGTCAATTTGTTCACTCACTCTCATATTTCCAAGCTCTCCAGCAATCTTACTTCCTACTACACCTGCCAAAACAATACAAACTAATGTAGGAGCAAATTCCAGTATTACCGTATCGCGGACTACCTGTGCTATTGTTTCTTTTTGAATCACCGGGCTGACGAGCTGATAGGCTGTTTGTACCGCACTTACTGCACCCATAAAAATGGAAATAACGGTAACAATCCAAAGCGACCCCATTCCTATTTCTACCGATTGATGCATCAGTTCTTTCCAGTACATCTTAAAATTTTCCGGTTTGGTAAACATGCCTTTCATCATCAAAAGATAGGCTCCAATTGAAGAAAAAAGTTTCATCGTAGTTACTTAAAAATTATTTTATTGGTTCAATGTTATGCTGTTTTCCTTGTCTTCCCCCATCTTCCTTTCGGTGATTCTTCACTATCTGCTTTTATTCCATTGCATTTCAGTTGCGCATCTACTACAGCTATCAATACCATGTTGTAAATACTCCGTACCTGGCTCCCCAACTGAAGAACGTGAACCGGCTTATTAAGGCCTAATAAAATAGGTCCGATAGCCTCAGCGCCCCCGACTTCCTGCAGCAGATTATAGCTAACATTGCCCGCAGCAAGATTCGGAAAGATCAGCACGTTAACATCTTTATCTATCAATTCACTGAATGGATAATTGTCTTTTAAAATTTCCTGATTAAACGCTACATTGGCCTGCATTTCTCCACCTACCAACAGGGAGGGTTGCTTTTGTTTTACAATATACCTGGCGCGAGCTACTAACCTTGCTTCTGGCGAATTGCTGCTGCCAAAATTTGAATAGCTTAACATAGCGATGACCGGCGTAATTCCAAAATTCCTTACTTCTTCGGCTACTATGATGGCGATGTCTGCGAGTTCTTCAGCGGTTGGGTTAAAGTTGACAGTGGTGTCTGCCAAAAACAAAGGCCCTTTCTTAGTCATCATGATATACATACCCGCTACTTTTGTGGTAGGGGTTTCGGTTCCGATCACTTGCAATGCAGGCCTAATGGTATCGGGATAGTTTTTTGTAAGGCCCGAAATCATCGCATCCGCTTCACCTGTTTCTACCATCATACAGCCAAAATAATTGCGGTCGCGCATTGCTTTTTTGGCTTCATATATGTTGTATCCTTTCCGTTGGCGTTTAGCAAAAAACAATTCTCCAAAATGAACCCTCTTTTCGTAAGCCTCGTCGCTTTTCGGGTCAATGATGGGCATTCCTGTTATATCTATCCCCGCTTCTGCGGCGATTTTATTTATCTTTTCAATATTACCCAGCAAAATAGGAAAAGCAACCCCTTCTTCCTGTACTTGTTGCGCGGTTTTTAATATTTTTTGATTGTCTGCCTCTGCGAACACAACACGCTTTGGATCCCGACGTGCTTTCGCACCCAACATTCGTAACAAATGATTGTCAATTCCGAGCCTCTTATTAAGTTCAACTCCATAGGCTTCCCAATCTGTTATCGGTTTCCTTGCCACACCGCTTTCCATTGCGGCCTTTGCAACGGCTGGCGCCACATAAGTTAACAACCTGTTGTCAAGCGGCTTGGGAATGATATATTCGGGGCCAAAAGAAATATTTTTTTCATTGTACGCCATTGTAACGATATCGGGTACAGGCGTTTTGGCCAATTCAGCCAAAGCTTTTACCGCCGCCAGTTTCATGGCTTCATTTATCTGCGTTGCCCTCACGTCCAATGCACCTCTAAATATATACGGAAATCCCAAAACATTGTTTACCTGGTTTGGAAAATCACTTCTTCCAGTGGCCATTATGACATCTTTACGAACTGCAATTGCTTTATCATAGGTAATCTCAGGATCGGGATTGGCCATCGCAAAAACGATCGGGTTTTTTGCCATGCTTTTTACCATTTCAGGAGTGACTACATCACCGACGCTTAAGCCGATAAAAACATCCGCGTTTTTCATTGCTGTTTCCAGCGTCCAATTTTTATTTTTTGTGGTTGCAAATAATTTCTTTTTTTCATCAAGTCCTTCGCGTTCAGCATAGATTACCCCGGTTTTATCGAACACTATAAAGTTTTCGGGGACAGCGCCTAAAGCGACATATAGCTGTATACAGGCCATAGCCGCAGCACCCGCGCCATTCACTACAAACTTGGCCTTATTGATTCTTTTCTTTTGAACTTCCAGGGCATTCAGCAAGGCGGCAGCACTAATAATGGCAGTTCCGTGTTGGTCATCGTGCATAACGGGAATTTGTAAACGTTCTCTCAGCTTTTGCTCGATATAAAAACATTCCGGCGCTTTAATATCTTCCAGGTTGATCCCACCAAAAGTAGGTTCCAGTGAAGCAACAATTTCTATAAATTTATCTGGATCTGTCTCATTAATTTCTATGTCAAAAACATCGATATCAGCAAAAATTTTGAATAATACACCTTTCCCTTCCATTACAGGCTTTCCTGCAATAGCGCCTATATTTCCAAGACCAAGCACCGCTGTTCCATTACTCACAACACCGACCAAATTTCCTTTCGCCGTATATTGGTAAGCCATTTCAGGATTTGCTTCAATTTCGAGGCATGGAATTGCTACGCCCGGCGAATACGCTAACGATAGATCTCTTTGCGTTTTAGTAGCCTTTGTAGGAATGACTTCAATTTTACCGGGACGTCCCTTTGAGTGATAATCAAGTGCTTCCTCCTTACGAATACTTTTTTGCATAGATGTTTTTTAAACGATACGCCAAATGAACACGACTGGATATTTGTATGGTAAAGATAGCTAATGTTGACAATTCGTTACATAGAAACACCAAGCCATGCCATAATGCCTACACCGTTTTCTATGGCGCTTTCATCAATATTAAAAGTAGGAGTATGTACACCCGAAGAGATGTTCTTTTTAATATTTCCAACACCCAACCTAAAAAAGCATGCAGGAATAATATGAGAATAAAATGCAAAGTCCTCAGCCCCCATCCGCATTTCAGTTTCTTCCACGTTGTCAGTACCTATGAATTCCCCCGCTTTTCGCTTAGCCGTTTCCGTTAATTCGATATTGTTTAAAACAAAAGGATAACCTATGTCAATTTTAACGTCAATATCAGTACCAGAAATCTTTCCGGTTTCAACACAAATATTTTTTATAAGATTATGAGCTTTAAATCTCCACTCTTCATTCATAGCCCTGAAAGTACCCATTAACTTTACTTCTGATGGAATCACATTGGTAGTATTGCCTCCCTGGAAAGAAGTGATCGAAAGCACCGAAGGGTTAAATGGGTCATTCATCCTGCTCAGCAATTGCTGAAGATTGACTACCAATTGCGAAGCCGAAAGGATCGTGTCAGTTGTGAGATGTGGCGCAGCTGCATGGCCGCCTTTACCTTTCACGGTTATATAAATCTCATCGGCACTGGCCATCACCATCCCGCCCCGAAAACTTAATTTACCCACTTCCAATCCGGGATGAACATGCAACCCAAAAATGGATTCTGGTTTTGGATTTTCAAGCACGCCTTCTTTGATCAAAAGACTGGCCCCTCCCGGGTTCTTTTCTTCGCCTGGTTGAAAGATTAGTTTGATAGTTCCTTCCCATTCATTTTTTAACTCGCTCAGTATTTTGGCAGCGCCAAGTAAACACGTAGTATGCACATCATGACCGCACGCGTGCATCACGCCTGGGTTTTGCGATTTATACTCTAACTCATTTTGCTCAGAAATAGGAAGTGCATCCATATCAGCCCGCAAGGCAATCACTTTTTTCTTGGGATTTTTCCCTTTCAAAATTCCTATAACACCAGTGGTTGCCATCACTGCAAAATCGATTCCCCATGCACTTAATTTTTCCTGTACAAATTTTGAAGTTTCAAATTCTTTGTAGCTCAGCTCAGGATGTTTATGAAGATGTTGGCGGATTTGTATAAATTCTTCAGAATATAATTTTGCCAGATCCTTTATTTTTTCCTTCAGCATTTTTTGTAAAAATTATTATTAGCCAAATGTAATGAGACTTTGCGGTTATACGACAAATTCGTGCATTCACGAAAATTGACTTGAATAAATATTTTACCAGGACAAAGAATTAAAAGAAATTCCTAAGATTCACGATCTGTGTCTAAATCTATTTTAAAAACAACGGAATTTATCTTTTACCAAAACCGGCCATCTTGCCCATGGGCATTTTATTCATCGTTTTCATCATTGCCTTCATTTGGTCAAATTGTTTGATAAATTGATTTACTTCAGCAATATCTTTTCCGCTGCCTTTGGCAATGCGCTGTTTGCGGCTTGGGTTGATTAGATCAGGATTGCGCCGCTCAACCAATGTCATCGAATTGATCATTGCTTCAATTCCTTTAAACGCATCATCATTAATATCAATATCCTTTATTTGTTTGCCTACTCCGGGTATCATTCCCATAAGGTCTTTAAGGTTTCCCATTTTTTTAATTTGCTGAAGCTGGGTTTTAAAATCTTCAAAATCGAACTGGTTTTTTCTGATCTTTTTCTCCAGTTTCGCTGCTTGCGCTTCGTCAAATTGTTCCTGGGCTTTTTCCACCAGGCTTACGATATCTCCCATCCCCAAAATCCTTTGCGCCATACGCTCCGGATAAAACACATCAAGCGTTTCCATTTTTTCGCCACTGCTTACAAACTTGATCGGTTTGTTTACAGTGTATTTTATTGAAATGGCCGCTCCTCCACGTGTGTCGCCATCCAGTTTTGTAAGTACTACGCCAGTGTAATTCAAACGCTCATTAAATGCGGCAGCTGTGTTTACAGCATCCTGGCCGGTCATGCTATCTACCACGAAAAGAATTTCTTTTGGGTTTAAAGCACTTTTGACATTTGCCACTTCAGTCATCATCACTTCGTCTATGGCTAACCGTCCTGCAGTATCTATAATGACTACATTTTTGTTTTTCGACTTGGCTTCCTTAATCGCATTTTGTGCTATTTCAACTACGTTCTTATTTTCAGGCTCGCTATAAACATCTACATTTATTTGACCACCCAACACTTTTAATTGCTCAATAGCCGCCGGACGATATACGTCACCAGCAACCAACAAAGGTGATTTGCCTTTTTTTGCTTTCAGATAGTTCGCAAGTTTTGCACTAAAAGTGGTTTTACCACTACCTTGCAACCCTGCGATTAAAATAACTGCCGGATTGCCGCTGAGGTCAAGGTCTGTTTCTACACCGCCCATCAAATCAGTAAGCTCATCCTTTACAATTTTTACCATTAACTGGCCGGGACTTACGGCGTTGATGACTTTTTCGCCTGTTGCCTTGTCTCTGATACTATCTGTAAATTCTTTAGCAATTTTGTAGTTCACATCCGCATCTACCAATGCGCGTCGGATGTCTTTAACTGTTGAGGCTATATTCAGTTCTGTAATTCTCCCATGGCCTTTCAGGTTCTTAAAGGCGGTATCCAACCGGTCGCTTAACGATTCAAACATATTGTTGAAAAATTTATTGTTAATACAAAAAGATAAAAAAAGTGAATATTTTATATTCACTTAATTGTGCAAATTTAAGAAAACTTGAAGGGAAATTTAGGATGCAAATTTTCATTGCATCAACTCGAATCGTACTGTGCAAATTCCAAATAGAAGGTGGACTATTTTTGGACCTTTTTAAAAATAAAAAAACACAGGCCACCCAAACTTTTGTTCGTTTAAAAAATTCTTACTGAATGAAATTTGTAACAACTTTTCAGGCTCATCAATAGTAAACCAACATTTAATAAAGATTTTTACTTTCTAATACAAAAGCTAAGTGACCTGTGGCAGAAAACCTAAGCCGACGCCTTACCTCCAATCAATAAAAGTTCATTAACATGCACCTCGGTAGAGTATTTTTTTGCACCATCTTTGTCCGTGTAGTTGTTATTGATCAGTTTACCATCAATAGCTACCTCAGTTCCTTTAGCTAAATACTTCTCCACCAGGTCAGCCACCTTCCCCCAGGCTACCAAATTGTGCCATTGGGTTTCTGTTACTTTTTCGCCACTGGCGTTTTTGTACACCTCGTTAGTGGCCATGGAAAAGCACGCCATTTTTTTACCATTTTTGATTTCGCGAATTTCAGGAGCATTTCCTAAATTGCCCATCAGTTGAACTCTGTTTTTTAGTGCATACATAACTTTGAGATTTGTGCCTGCCGTTATCCGGCAAACGGTTTTAAGATTTTATTTATTTCAATTGACGATCCAATTCGTTTGTTTCATCAACACCGCAAAGATGCACCGACCGAAAAGCGCTATTCGGTTTTTAGTCGTTTATAGTTGGATATAACCGTTTGTAAACGATTGTACATAATAATAATTATTGTATCTTCCTTTTTCAAAATCAATACCAATAAGCATGACAGCCGAAATTACTACTGCCAAATGCCTCGCGTGTGAGAAGCCGATAAAAGGCCGAACGGATAAAAAATTCTGTGATGATTATTGCCGGAACAATTATAATAACCAGTTAAAAGCCACTAAAAATAACGTGGTTAGGAATATTAATAATGCCTTAGGAAAAAATAGAAGGGTGCTGGAAAGCTGTTTGAAACCTGGCGAAGAAATTGCAAAAACCACCAAAGACAAACTGCTTGAAAAAGGCTTCCAGTTTAAATACATGACACACACTTATACGAACAAAAAAGGCAACATTTATTTTTTCTGTTACGATCTGGGCTACATGCCGTTGGAGAACGACTGGTATTTGTTGGTAAAAAGAAAAGAGGCATTAGCGCCTGCGAAAGAAGAAAGCTAAGAAAACATTAATCTTCAAAATTTCTTGCTTTACTATATGACTGTAATCGTCAGAAGATGTTCATTCGCATTTATTTCAGTATAATTTTAAGTGAGCAATGAACAAACAAATCCGTAAGATTCCTATTTTTCAGGAATAATTCTAAAACCGTGTAAATGAAAATATCAGTTTTTCATTCGTTTACTGCTCCATTTTTTCGTTCCATATTTTCCAACTTTCTTCAGCCTGGATGATGAGCATGTCATCGCCATTTTTTATAAAAGCACCTTGCTTTTCAGCACGCGAAAGAAACAACGTTTTTTGCGGGTTATAAACGAGATCAAAAAAATAATGACGATCCGTGATAAATTGATAAGGCAAATCAGGGCATTCATCAATATTGGGCGAAGTGCCAACCGGAGTGGTATTAATTACAATTTGAAATTCTGTCATTATCGCCTCATTAATTTCATCGTAAGATATTACAGAAGACGATTCGTCTTTTTTTCGGCTTACTTTTAAAAAATCAATGTTTAATTTTTCAAGCACAAATGCTATGGCTTTAGAAGCTCCGCCGGTACCCAACACCAGGGCTTTTTTATGAGTTGATTTCAATAAGGGAATAAACGATTTCTCAAATCCCGCAATATCAGTGTTATAGCCTATCCATTTGCCCTCTTTTATTTTTATACAATTGCAGGCATTTACTTTTTGGCATTCGTCGGTTAATTCATCAAGGAAGGGAATGATATCCGTTTTATAAGGAATGGTAACGTTAAGCCCTCTTATCTCGGGATTTTTTTTTAGCGATTGTACCTCTTTTGCCAAATCCTCCATCTCGAAATTCAGATATTGGCTATCCGGGATTTTATCCGTTTTAAATTTTTCAGAAAAATACCTGGCCGAAAATGAATGGTGTAATGTTTTACCAATCAAACCATAAATTTTCATGACGCATTTTCTTTATTCAGATAAAGATCGAACGTATCGCCACGAAGTCCGATACGCATGGCCTCCAGCGCAATTATCTCTGATGGTGCAATATTGCCCAAGTTGGCATTGCAACCTACCAATTCTAAAAAATAAAGCTGCTGCGCTTTTTGAGGTGCTTCCCAAAGGATCTTTTCTGCAGGTATCTTCGTTAAAATTTCATTTACCAGACCCTGCCGAACTTCCCCACTATCGCGGTATAAGCCGACATTTCCTGCCTCTCTCGCTTCTGCAATTACATAAGTAGCGCCCGCCTCTAATTCTGCCTGCATTTGTTCTATCCATTTATACGGCGGCATAATATTGGTTGCATCTTTACTTCCTACTTCGCTCAGTACAATTCCGTGTTTAGTTAGTTTTTCTATATACCCACATTTTTCTGTGTGTGGGATCGTGATAGAACCATCGCTTACCTCAACGTAAGAAATATTGAAGTCTTTGCAGAGTTGTATATAATCATTGAATTGGTTACGAATCAGAAAAGCTTCAAATAAAGTACCACCAAAATAAACCGGGATATCAAAAGACTGGTACAAGTCAATTTTTTCTCTCAGATTGGGAGTTACATAAGCTGTCCCGAATCCAAGTTTTATGATATCAATGTGCGGATGTGCAGCGCTGATCAGATTTTTTGCTTCTTCAATGCTAAGGCCTTTATCCATGATCATGGTGATTCCATGGGTCCTCGGTTTTTTTACCCTGTCCGGAATCTGGCTAAGTTTAAAATTCATATGTCGTTTTTAAGATGCGCAAATATAGTTTGGCTAAATCAAAAGTGAGACAGAAACGGCTGGCTCAAGTGATTTTTTAATATTATTTTTTCTTTTTTCGCAATTTTTTATAATTACTTATCATTTCAGCTACTGATGAATGCTGCAATAAGGACGCATCTAAATCAATAAATTGTCTCGTCAATCCCGGCGCAGTCTCCAGTCCTTGCTGCAGTTGCAGTAATGCTTCTTTTGATTTACCCATCGCAAAAAGGACAGCCGATTTGTAGTAAAAGAAGAGTGGTTTATTTTCAGTGTTTTTTTGCGCGTTATAGATTTGTTCCAAAGCTTCTTCATAAAATTCTGCTTCGAAAAGGCATCTGATCAGTTCTTTCCATCCTTTTACGTTTTTTGGTCTTGCTTTTATAAATTGAGTAAAATGTAAAACGGCATCTTTTATCTGTCTCAATTGAACATAACATTGTGCTATTGCAAAATGATAATCCGGCTGAGACCTATTAATACTCATCGCATTTTCAATATTTTTCACAGCACTCTCCCAATATCCCTCTTCCATATAAGTAGTGGCAATTTTATAGTATAGCCTGCTTTCTGTCGCATTCAGATGGACTGCTTTTCTATAATGAAACCTAGCCTGCGCGTAATTCTTCAATTTTTCATAACAATACCCTATCGCTTCGTAAATAATATCTTCGGGCATAGATAATTCGAGCACTTTCTGAAGTGCCTCAATTGCATCGCGGTACTTCCTCAGTCTTAGATAGGCGTCTCCAAGATTACGATAAGCATAATCAAATTTTTCGTCGATGGCTATCGCATAAAGATAGGCGTCTATTGATTTCTCATATAATTTCAAACCCTGGTAAGCTGTTCCCAGGTTGAACCATGCCAATTGCGAATAGGGATGTTCGTCGATAATACGTTCATGAATTTTAATACTTTCCTCATTTTTCCCCGTATAATCTGCCCAAAAGCAAATTTTATACAAGGCTTCTTCATTAGTGGGGTCCTGTTCGAGAATCAGTTGCAGACAATTAAATACTTTTTCAAAATTTTCATAATCATCATATACATCGGCAAGCTCAAAAAGCAAATCAATCTTTTCCTCACCATCAAACGTAACTATCGCCTCTTCCAGTAAGTTGGCGGCTTTTTCATGAAAATCCAGTGCCAGGTAAGCATCGGTCTTCAGAATATATAAATTAATGTCGTTGCTATCAAGTAATTCCGCTTTTTCCAGGAACGAAAGGCCTTCATAATAGTTTTGGGTAGCAATCAGAATATCTGCTTTTCTGATATAAAGAGATGAAGAATAGGGGAATTGATCAAGAGCAAAGTTAGCTGCTTCCAGAGCTGCGGAAAGCTTATCATTTTCATCAAAATAGTCTATAAGGCGCTGAAAGGATTCTTCTTCAATAAAACTAAATTGCTTACCATTCTTAAAATTGTTGTACTGTTTTAGCAGCTCATTCATCTCGTCTCTGTCTTTCCAATACTGATTATCTTTCATATTGTAATCTTATTCTACAAAGTAAGGATAATATTTAAAATAAAACAGTTTAATAACCGTTTTACTTTTTCGGGAGAAAAATGGTAAAAAACCTTCCGAAATTCAGAAAAAAATTGTAATTTTGTTAAAATTAAAAATTAATTGAGATTTTACGAATGACAAAGTGTTCCAAAATAGTATCAATAATAGTACTTGTGTGCGGAGTTTGTCTTTTTGCATTTGCAGATAGGGGAGGTTTTGTGAAAAAAAATAAAACACCTCTAAATATAAAAACAAATGGAAATTTAAAAAATTCCATTCCGTTTAATTTGAAGTCAGGCCTTTCTTTTCGGGGAAGTTTCCTGGCAGATCAAAAGCAAATTGGAAACAGCATAGTGAACGATGCCTATATTTCTTATAAGAAGGGAAATACTGTTTATATAGTACCCTACAAACAAAAAATATTTATTCCTCAATACAGCCAACAAGATGGATATAAATTAATTATTCGCGGAAGAAAATAATTGTTTTCATTTATTAATTTTAGATATAGAAAAACCTGCAATAATTGCGGGTTTTTCTATTATCAGCATATTGGGGTCTGCTGTCCAATTATGTATTCGAGACGATTCAAATCAACATTAACTTTTCAAATAGTATGTATATACTTCAATTTGGCTTTTAAAAGAGTAGTTATGGGATACCTTAAACGTGTCCGTCTTTTATATCTTATTGTTCAAGAATGAATCAATGGGGACTATTTTGATTTTGTTTCGTCGTAAGTGAGCACCCTGTATCCAGATGTTGGGACTTCGACCAAAGAAGACGAAACCGAAGTATAATTAATTTTAGAAAGAGTAAATTTCAGTTTCATTTTACCAGATTGCATCTCATATTGAACAGGCAAGCCTGGAAGTGTTTTGAACTGAGCATCATAAGATTTATTAGAAACAGTAACTTCTTCAGTATAAAAAACGATGAAGCTGCTTCCATTTTTCAGTTTAGCAATTGCCTTTTTGCAAATAAATCCCGCGATTTTGGCTGTTTCGCCAGTATTTTCGAATACAATTCCTTCGTATTTTTTATTATTTTCCTGCCAATTCGATGCGTTAAGAGTGATCATCAGTTTTTGTCCGCTATAATCTTTTAAAATGACACCGGTACCTTTGGATGCATCGTAGATAGTAGCTTCACGACCAAGGCTGCTGACCAGTTCAGACCTGCTTTTAGTCCCTTTTAGATAAATTGTTGTGGTAGCCCCATCAAGCATGTCAGCCATCTTGGGTTCGCCGGTTCCTGTTTCCACAGACATATTATATACCAGGGAACCTTCACTTAAAGTCTTTTGAGAAAAAGAATACAGCGTGATCAACGAAAGACAAAAAATAAATACTGATGTTTTTAATTTCATATGAATCAAAAAGAGTAAAAAATAATTTCAACCTTAAGATAGATAAAAATATCTCTTAAATAGTTGCAAGCCTATTCTATTTCTTCTTTTTTAAAGCATCACTTTTCTCTTTCATGCTTTTGAGTTTAGTATTGGAGTCCTGCATTGCCGTGACTCGTTCCTGCCATTTGCTTTGAGATTTTGGCTTCTTCTTGTTTTCCTGCAATTGGGCCATTATTTTATCATGATCAATGATATATTTTTGAATCACCAATTGAATAAGAAGCGTGATGGTATTGGAAACTGTGTAATACCAGGTAAGCGCTGCGGGCATCCTGTTAAATACTCCAATCAACACGACCGGGAAAATAAAAGGAAGGTATTTCATTACAGGATTGCTATTGTCCTGCATATTGCTCATGCCATACAAAGAGATCAGCATACTAGTAATAGCAGCAGTAATGGTAAATAAGCTAACGTGATTCCCGTAAAACGGAATATTGAAAGGAATGTTATATATAGAGTCGTAAGTTGATAAATCCTTTGCCCACCAAAAACTCTGTTGACGCAACGCAATATTTGAATTAAAGAAATCATACAAGGCAAAAAATATCGGAATTTGAAACACCGCCGGAATACATCCGCCCAGCGGGTTGACACCAGCACTTTTGTATAGTTTCATTTGTTCCATACCAAACGCCTGCTTGTCGTCTTTGAACTTAACTTTTAAAGTTTCCAGTTCAGGTTTGAGTAATTTCATTTTTGCCCCGCTGAGGTAGCTCTGATAAGTTAGCGGAGAAATAAGCAACCTTATGATTATGGTAAGCAGTGCGATCACCAATCCATAACTCGCTATTTTACTCGAAAGAAAATCAAATACCGGCATGATAAAGCCCCGATTGATGTATTTTACAAATGCAAGTATACCGCTTCCTAAAGGCACCATATTGAACATTTGATTTCCGTATGATTTCAGGATTTTATAGTTTGTAGGGCCGTAAAAAAGCTCCATCGGTATCACAGATTCGCTTGTTTGTGGTACATCTAACTTTAGGTTCGCTGTAGCCTCTGCTATGACATGTAATGCAGTATCTTTTGGAGAATCCCAGTTGATTTCACCACCGGTGAAATTATTTTTAGCAACAATGGCTGCTGCAAAAAATTGCTGGTTTACCCCAAGCCATTGTACGGGAGCGTCAAATTTTTTACTATCGCTTCGTCCTTCAGCCACATGTTCAAAATTAAAATCTTTATTTTCTACAAAAGAGATATGAGATTGCTGGGTTTCCCATACAATATCTTTTTCAAGTTTGCTTGCTTTTACTTTCCAGGTAAGGTTAATGGCATTTTGCGGAAATAGTCTATTTGCCCCGTTGAATTTCATGTTGAACGCTACCATATAATCATCAAGCTTCAAGATATACTGATGCTCAATAGATTCGCCGGATTTTGTTAGCAGGCGAAAACTGATGACCTGGGTGCTGTCAGCAGTTGTTTGAACTGCTGAAGGCGTGAAAAGTAGTGTTCCTGTTTGCGCAGTTTGGTTGTTTCCAGTATTGATAGGGTATGAAATATCATTAAAACTTCCATCCTGAAGAATAAGGGGCTTGCCGTCGAAGGTTTTGAAGTTTTTAATTTCGATTTCTTTTGGCTGGCCGCCTTTGTTTGAAAATGTAATTTTAAGAACTTTATTTTCAACTGTAATTAATTGCTCTTTTCCGGTAGAATCCTGGTTGATACCCGAAACTGAAGAATCTCTTTTAGCATTTAGCGAATCAGAAAGAGCGCTCATTTGCAATGTAGAATCTATTTTTGGTTTTAACCTGTTCAGCGAATCCTGGATGTGTTGTTTTTGTTTTTCAAAGGCTTTTTCTCCCTGGCTGGTATAATAAAAATATCCAAAAAACAGCAGCGCCAACAATGCAAACCCAATTACCGTATTCCTATCCATTCCCATAATTAAAAATTAGTGTGCAAATGTACGCAAACTTTGTAGTTTGCCCGATTTGAAAAAAGACTGGGTTTTCTTAAAAAACCCCCGTAACCGAGGGTTTTTTAAGAAAAGACATTTGATTATTTTTTTGATGGCGCGACCGGAGCTTTTGCATCTGCGGCTGGTGCCTTAGCTGCTGCTGCCGGAGCTTTCGCATCCGTCACGGGTGCTTTGGCTTCATCTTGTTTCAACTGGCGGGTCATCGTTACAGACGCAACCGGAATACGAGGGGAATTCAAAATTTCCATATTCTCGGCTTTTACATCCTGCACGCGTATATTTTCATTTAGTTTAAGTTCAGTGATGTCCAGGTCAATGTGCTCCAGTAAATGTTTTGGAAGCGTTTTAACCTTTAGTGATTTTATCTTTACTACCAATTTTCCTCCTTCTTTAACACCCGCAGGAACGCCCGTAAATTTTATGGGGATATTTACCGTCACTTTTTTTGCGGCAACCAATTCAAGAAAATCAACATGGATAAGTTGATCGCTTACCTTACCAAACTGAATGTCTTTCAAAACACACTTGTAAGAATCACCGCCAATCTTAATTTCAGTAAGCATAAAATCCGGCGTGTAAATAACGTTCTTAAATGCAGATGCCGGAGCAGAAAAATTAATCTCTTTTGCACCTCCGTAAATTACAGCTGGCACTTTTTCCTCAGAGCGAAGTTGGCGGGTGGCTGTTTTGCCAAATTCGGTCCTGATTTGTCCTTCGATTGTAATTGTTTTCATTATAAATTTTTATTTTTTTTGAGGCGCAAAGGTAAATTAAATTCCTGAAATTTATCTTTTGATTTAGAGGAAATTATTGCTGGATATTGCAAATAGAAATTGATCTTATTTGTTCGTTTACTACAGGAAACCTTTACCGAAAGTTTACTGGCATTTATATCTCACAACTAAACTTATCACTCCTCCCTACCCCGCCATATTTTTTTTATGCATTTTGCTTCTGATGAAAAGGCTGTTAATACTTTTATTTTCATAAGCATTGCGAATGGCAATAGCAAAAAGATCAGCCACAGAAACTACTTTTATTTTATCAATTATATTTTTAACAGGAATCGTATCACACACTACCAATTCCTCCAACACGCTGTTTTGAATATTTTCATACGCATTATTGCTTAGAACAGGGTGAGTACAGAAAGCCCTTACGCTTCGGGCACCTTTTTCAAGCAACAGGCCCGCACTCTTACAAAGCGTGCCTCCCGTATCGCATATATCGTCTATCAATACGATGTCTCTGTTAGTGACTTCTCCGATGACAACCATACTCGCTATTTCATTTGCTCTTCTACGGTGCTTATCGCATATCACCATATCCACTTCAAAATACGCGGCTATATCTCTTATTCTGTTCGCGCTTCCGACATCGGGCGCAGCAAAGGTGAGATTTTCCAGATTTAGCTCTTCAATATACGGGATGTAAATCGCTGAAGCATCCAAATGATCTACGGGAATATCAAAATAGCCTTGTATTTGAGGAGCGTGCAAATCCATCGTAATGATCCTGTCGGCACCTGCAGCCACAATCATGTTGGCTACCAATTTTGATCCAATAGCCACACGGGGTTTATCTTTCCGGTCTTGGCGCGCATAGCCATAATAAGGAATCACGGCTATTACTTTATAAGCGGAGGCACGTTTAGCAGCATCAATCATCAACAATAATTCCATTAAATTATCTGTAGGTGAAAATGTACTTTGAATTAAAAAAACGAATTGTCCCCGGATGCTTTCCAGGTATTCCACGCCAATTTCTCCATCGCTGAATTTTTGAATATTAATTTTCCCCAGAGGTTCTCCAAACCTTAATGCAATCTGTTTTGCAAGATATTGTGAACCTGTGCCTGAAAAGATTTTTACGTTTGGATGCATACAAATAATATTAGTAATTATT
Source organism: Hanamia sp. (assembly GCA_036509585.1). GTDB lineage: Bacteria > Bacteroidota > Bacteroidia > Chitinophagales > Chitinophagaceae > Ginsengibacter. The sequence continues at coordinate 36,068 of DATCFI010000124.1, forward strand.
GAGAAAGAAAATAATTAGCTCCGCGAAATTATAATTAATATTTTTGGAAATAAACTCAATCGCATGGAAAGTACTAACAAAACATCCACGTCAATAAAAAACTGGGCAATTGATGACCGGCCGAGAGAAAAACTTTTGACCAAGGGAAAAGAATCGTTAAGTGATTCGGAGCTACTGGCCATTTTAATCAATTCCGGCAGTGGGGACGACAGCGCAGTAGATGTAGCCAAAAAGGTATTGCGATTGGGCGATGATAACCTTGATGAACTGGGAAAACTCACAATGAAAGAAATGATGTCGGTAAAAGGAATCGGAGTAGCAAGGGCGGTAACTTTAATTGCGGCCCTGGAATTAGGAAGACGAAGAAGCGGAAGTAATTTTCATCATAGGAAAAAACTTCTATCGAGTAGAGAACTTGCAGATTTCCTGAAGGCATCTCTAAAAGACTATCCTTATGAAGTTTTCGCAGTCATATTTTTAAACATGGCCAATAAAGTAAAACATTTTGAAGTAATAAGTAAAGGCGGATTAACCCATACGATTGCTGATCCACGGATCATTTTTCAAAAAGCATTGGAAGTGCAGGCTACCTCAATGGTGCTTTGCCATAACCATCCATCGGGAAATTTAAAACCAAGCCGTGCCGATGAGGAACTGACTGCCAAACTCAAAAGTGCGGGAACTCTCCTTGATATAAGAGTAGTGGATCATCTGATAGTAAGCGACGAAGGGTACTATAGTTTTGCGGATGAAGGAATGATGTAGGCCGTAGCAACAGCAAGTAAGCCTGGCAAATAGTTTTGCAGCAAACACATTAGCAGGATTTATAAAAAACTAAAAAAATGTACGCAATTTGAATTGCTGAAAACTCATCCCTATCTAATGAGCGTAACATTTCCTTTCTCAGTGATGGTTTTACTGAGATAATCTATTCCCTTTGCGATCCACACAAATACGCCAGTACTCTGTGGATTACCTTTAAAAGTACCATCCCAACCTTCATTCATTTGGTGTGTGGAATACATTAACTGGCCCAAACGATTATAAACTTTAAAATAAATCAACGATTTAATACCAATGGGTATCGGCATGAAAATGTCATTCTTACCATCACCGTTAGGCGTGAAGCCATTAGGTACATAAATATCCGGCTTTACTTTAAATACTTTTACATCGATAGTATCTACAGCTGTGCAGCCGGCAATGCTTTTAACTGTCAAAATGTACTCTTTATTTTCAGTTAACAATGCTATCGGGTTTGCAATATTTGCGTTGCTGAGACCGTCTGGTGGCGACCATTGATAAAACTCGGAACCTTTGCCGTTCAATTGTAGTGGCTGTCCAACAACAATAGAAGTATCACGGGGCCCTGCATTAGCTACCAGTTTTTCTACTTTTACCGTTACCGTATCAAACGCGGGTTTAGGACAACCTAAAATATCGTTGACCTGTACCACATACCTTACCGATTCCTGCGGAGAAGAAATAGGATCCGCGATGTTAGGATTGCTTAAAAAGTTAGGTGGCGACCATGAATAGATGCTTCCCCCACTTGCATGCAATTGTAAAGTTTTAGGAAAACATATCGCAGTATCTTCTCCCGCATTTGCCTTCGGGTAAGGAACTACTCTAACGGAGATATTATCTGAACTGTTGCATTTACCAATACTTGCTACTACATGATAAACCGTGTTTGCAACGGGAACAACAACAGCATATTTTACGGTGTCGTTGATGACCGTTACGGCAGGCGTCCAAACGTAATGAAGCCCATCACTATTCGGTCTCATTATAAGATTGTCTGTTAAACAAATGGTAGTATCCGGTCCAGCGTTGAGTGTTACTTTATTAACCACATTTACTAGTACGGAATCTGTAGCTTCACAACCTCGGCTTTCAACTAACGTTGCATAGTAAGTGGTGGTAACGCCGGGGCTTACCAAAGGCGTAAAGCTAGTCTGGTTGCTAATATGAAAATTCGGTGTCCATAAAACTGTGCCTCGTCCAATTGCCGTAAGTTGCAAGGTATCAATGTTGCAGATTAACGTATCATTGTTTAAAGCAAAATTCGGTTTCGTTTTTATGACTACTGTATCAATAATTGATTTTTGACACCCCTTGCTGTTGAAAACCATTAGCTGAACCGGATAAGAACCTTCATTAGCATACGTATATGATGGATTTTTAATTGTGGCCGTATCTGCCGTGCTTGTCGGGTCTGCAAAATTCCAAAGCCATTTACTTACTACGCCATAAGTTGTTTTTGTATTATCAGTAAAAATTATGGGAGAATTAATGCATTGTCCATCAACACTAAATGCTGGGTAAAATCCAGGATAAACTTTTACGATTTGTGTGGTAGAGTCACGACATTGCTGTCCGGGATTCACTACCAGTTTATATACAAACGTGCCAGAATCTGAATACACATGCATTGGACTTTGTACAGAAGAAGTATCCGCCGAACCGGATGCGGGATCGCCAAAAGTCCATAAAAAACTTTTGTTTAAGGAAGAAGTATTGGCATTTGTAAATGCTACATTAAAACTATCGCAAATAACAGGTTTGGGACTCAATAAAGCGCCGGCAAAATTACAGTCCGACACATTGATAATAAAATCTTTTCGATGCTCGTTGATCAGTTCTCCATTTCTGTAAGAAAGGACTTTTACACCTAAAACATATTTGCCTACTGGAGGGGCAATACCGCTAATATAACCGCTGCTCGGATCAATAGTAGCTTGAGCACCAAGCGGTGCATTTATGCTGAAGCCATTATAATAAACTACCGATTGATATGGAGGAGGAGCTGGATTACCATTGCTGGCGTTTCTGAACGTCCCACCATCGTAAGCACTGGCAAAAGAATAAACCAACGAATCATTATCAGCATCAGTAGCGTTAAACTGAAGCCTGAAGGGTTTTCCCCCGCAAATAACATCTATACTTGTAGAGAATTGAGGAGAATTGTCTTTGTAAGAAGCAGCAGGAATACTGGTACTGAATGTTGAACCGGTTTCACTGCCACCGATATTCATCACGTTATTAATATTATCTACCCTGCAGCAGGTTTGAAATGTCGCGGTATAACCTTTTTCATTATCCGGCAGTTCGACTGTTAAAGGAAAAATTCCCACATGATAATTTAGATTAGGCGCATTGTTGATACAAGGCGGCAAAGCATTTACGATTACAGAACTTTCACTGTTTTTCTGAACATCATAAGAAGGAAGAGGCCCCGGAAATTGCGTGCCGTCATCATTATTGAATATGCCAATATAAACATCAGTAGGCATCAAAGCTGTCCCCGGCGGCGCGTTTTGATCTCGGAATAATTTTAGTGTGATTAAATATTTACTCGTCTTGGGAGCAGAGCCTTCACCCAAATATTGATAGATCATTTCTCCACCAATAATATGATGTGCCTGGCAAGTAAACACCAAAAAAAAGACGGATAGTAAAAGGAGTATTTTCTTCATTTTGTTAAAAATGCAAATTAGCTCTTGTCAGCGACAAAACTAAACGGAAAAGCATCCTCGACAAGAAAACTCGTATTAAAAATATCCTAATTTCTTATCGCAATTTTTAGAAAATCTCCCAAATAAATAGAAGACAATTCATCTTCCTCCCACATGCCCATATGCCCTGAGTGTTGCAATATATGCATGATCGCTTCAGAGGGAAGATGGCATTGTAGAAGTGAAATATCTAGTGACACTGCATTGTCATATTTCCCCATAACAAAAAAGACGGGTTTTAAAAATGTTTCCAAAACAGAAGTTCTATCTGGTCTTAAAATCATTGCTTCATAATACTGTGTCAACGCTGCTGGTTCAATACTCTTTCCCATTTGTAATAATTGATTCACCAGTTCAGGATTTTCCTTTTTTGTTTGCCCGGCAAATAAGTTCGGAACAGAAGCTTTTAAAAACGCTTCGGATCCATTTTTTTGTATAAAATCAATTCCTTTTCGTCTTGTATTTTTTTTGGCTTCATCATCAGCAAACGCCGAAGAATGAAAAAGGCCAAATGAATTTAATATATCGGGATACTTTTCCGCGAAAGCTAGAGTAATATATCCGCCCATACTATGTCCTATAAGGCTAAACTGCGAATTTTCTTTTGGAACACTTTTGAAGATAACTTCATCAGTAATTGCTTTTACTACTTCCGCATAGTCTTCTATTGTGCATCTCCCGTCCAACTTCTCTGATTGTCCACTTCCCGGAATATCAGGAACTATGATAAGATACTTACCACTCAGCACTTCGATTTGTCGGCTCCAGATACTGCCATTTTCTCCAAAGCCATGCAATAACATTACTGGCTTTCCGGAACCTGATACTTGATAATAAATTTTTTTATCCCTAAATAAAATGTGAGGCATTATTTCTCCTTTCTGAAAATATAAATTAAGCTTCTGAAAATTAAAATTGCTATAACCGGTATCAACGCAGGATTCAAATGCTGTGGAACCACCCGCCATAAAATTATAAGGAGGATATTAAAAACAGCATAAAAAATAAAATATTTTTTTGCCCAGCCTTTTTTGGAATGAATATAAAAAGCAGCTATAACATTGGTAGGCCACGCCCATAACAAATTATAGTTATCGCGACACATAATATGATCGGTGCCCGTCCACATAAAAATTAACAATAAGCCAAGAAGCCCTGTTATAAAAAATAATATTCCATCCAATGAAGCCAGTAATTTTTGAATAAATAAATTTTTAGAAAAACTCAAAAATGCAATTACTACAAACAGGCAAACAAATAAAAAAAACGGATGGGTTAAATTATTTTTTTCATCTTTAGAATGATCCATTTTTAAAATAGAATGCTTCTCGCTTACCAATGGCTGCGAATCGATTGTAGAACTGTCAAGTGTTTTCAGCAGGTATTCCGGCAAAAACATGACCTGGTAGGATGTAGCGGCTACATCCATTCTGCTGCCCAACAAAATATCAATACCGAGCTTGCTCCATTGTTTGTCATTTTTATTAAGGTACTCGTAAATAAGATCGCGAAAAGTCATTTGCTTTTGTATCACATTGCCAAAATGGACCGTTGAATCGGAAGCTTTCTCAATGAGGTCGCGTAGTCTTGTCGTACAATTATCGAAAGTAAAATCATATTTATATTTTCTGTTGGGCCCCATCATATTTTCATTCAGCAAAGCATAAATACGTTCTTTCTGGTAGCAGTTCAAATTCAGAACCTGTTCAGTAACTCCCCTGTTGTCTTCCTTATATTCTGCCATAAAATCCGCAAACATTTCTGGTGATAAGTAGAAGGGGAGTTTTCCTCTTATAAATTTCAGGTAGAAATTGGGTTCATCAAAATTAAACGTACCATAGTTAAAAACAATATCCATATTCTTAACACTATCGGTTACACGCAAAGCGCTGTGGCCAAAAGTAGAATACAGCAAGTCGCCGGGAGTGGCTGTTAGCAGGCTTATTCGTAAATGGCATGAGTCATTCTGCGCAAATGATTTTGCAGGTGAAAAAAATATTGCAGAAAAGATTAAAAAGACGATAAGAAATATCCGGGCTGTTGGTTTGAATTTAAAAGTTTCCAAGTGAATTAAGAATTTATCAGTTTTAGAGTCAAAATGTTTGAAGAATTAACTGGCAGTAAATTTATTTAATAAAAATGGGAATCTTTTTATAAAAAACAAAAACGGCACTTTATATCAGCAGAAGTTTAAATAGGAATATGAGATAAAAGTGGCTTTACTGCTCATACATTCTGCGTTCTATCCTTCCATTTGCAACTTAAAATCTTTAATAAAACTTTCTTTACTGGCAGAATGAGTAATTTAAAAAAATTACCAACCCTTTCTCTTTAAAGATTCTGATCAACATATTTAAAAATCTCAATTATGATTTCATTTTTATAAATTTTGTCCCGGAAATTTTTCACCCAACGAATAGGATGGATTGCATTGGTAAGAAAAAATTCATCGGCATCCAGAAGTTCATTTACTGAAAGTGGTTTTTCAGAAACCCGGTAATTGTTTAATGAAAAATTTACAAGCATCCACCGACGCATCGTGCCGGCGACGCATCCTTCCGATAATAATGGAGTAAAAATTTGGTTGCCTTTTACAATAAAAATATTTGCGATGCCCGATTCAGAAACTCTTTCATAACAATTTAAAATGATCGCCTCGTCCAACTTATTTCTTTTGGCAAATAAACCGGCCATTACATTGCGCAGATAATTATTGGATTTCAAATTACAAAACGAATCACAACTATTTCGGGCTTCGTCAAAAATATCGACGACGAATCCGTCTTCATTCAGTTCTATTTTGCCCCCGAGTGGCCATGTTTCAATAATATAATCGGTGCCATTTTTTTCGGACTCTAAAATATAACCATTGCCCCGAAAAACCATCAACCTGATGCGCGCATTTTTCTGAATAGAATTCTTCAATAAAAGTTCATTTACTGAGCGTTCAAAAAAAGCCGCAGAAAAATACGCCGGAATATCCAATTGCAATGTTTTCATCCCGGAAAACAATCGCTCAAAATGGAAAGCGGCATTCAGAATTCTTCCACCGTGCATTCGCATTGTTTCAAACAAGCCATCGCCATACCGTAGCCCATTATTGCCCGCACTTATAGCTAGCTGGCTATTTTGAAAATACCGATCGTTGTAGATAAAAAAATGCTCATTCATATCTTTAAAAATGAATGAGCAAAAATAATGTTATGAATGGATTAACCGTTTTTAACTTTCCTGATTCACCAGGTTATTCTTGACGGCAAACATAATAAGGCCTGCTGTACTCTTTGTCCCTGTCTTTACTTTTAATTTATCACGTATTGCTTCAATTGTTCGTGGGCTAAGGTCTACTGCTTCCGCTATTTCGCGGGTGCTCTTTTCTTCGCACATTAATTTTAAAATCATAATCTCTTTCTCATTTAGTGTAGCATCTTCCTGCGAAGTTCTAAATGGAGAAATTACATTTTTCTGCCGAAGATTATTCAATAGCGCTTTATTGGTCAGAGCGTTGAAGAAAAATTCCTGTTGATGACAAGTTTTGATAGCTTCGTAAATCACTTCTGCGTCCGAGGTTTTTACGAGATAGCTATTTGCCCCTAGTTCCATCAATTTTGTAATTACACTTTGATCGTCAAGTAATGTTAGCATGATCACTTTAATACCCGGGTACAGTTTTTTTACCTCGGGCAAAGCTGTGATTCCATCCATAATGGGCATTTGTATATCAAGAAGAATAACATCCGGATGAATGCCTTTCAGCATATTGAGCAAGTGAGCGCCATTATCAGCTTCAGCTATTATTTTAATATCTTTTTTCGTAGAAAGCGCAGTTTTTACACCGGCTCTGTAAAGCACGTGATCATCAACTATCATTACATTAATCACATCGCCGTTTTCTTTAATCATAGAAAAAATGAATTTTAAATTTTGAACTCCATCAAAAAATTAGGTTTATATTTTTTAATCAGCCAGAATATTTACCAAAATAAAGTTATCGTAATAATACGTATCATCTGAGTAAAAGAACGAATAATAATTCAAATTATTGTAAACAGGAGGATTCTTTAGGTGTTAAAATTCAAGAAAGTTGTTATGTTTGGTTTAAAAACCTTCATGCAAAGGTAATCAAACTCCTTGTTTCAAGGGAAACGTCACTTAAAATAAAAGTATTTTTGCGGCACGCACACCATTATATGAAATCCTTTCGCACAGTAAACGTATTTTTATTATTTTTTTTCCTTCTTTCATGCGGGCGAAATACGCACGGGGAAAATCAAAATGTTGATACCAGCATTATAATAAAAAGCGAGTCTTTAGAGCGGTTTCAAACTGGTAAAATCATAAATTCCGTTGTTTGCAATGCAAATGCCCAACAATCTTATGCCTTGTACATTCCTTCGAACACCAACAACGATGCCCTGCCTGTAATCTATTTTTTTGATCCTCATGGCGATGGCGTTCTCCCGCTCGAAAAATACAAAGCACTGGCAGAAACCTATCATTTTATTTTAATAGGAAGCAATAACTCAAAAAACGGGAACGACTGGAATGATGCGGAAAATATATGGAATACCATGAGCAACGATTCACAAGGACGGATCCATGTTAATAAAAACCGCGTTTACACATGCGGGTTTTCCGGCGGTGCCAAAGTAGCCACATTTATAGCCTTGCAACATCATGAAATAAAAGGTGTAATTGCCAACGGCGCTGGCTTGCCCGACATTTTGAATGCAGGTAATTTTAATTTTAGTTTCACTGCCATCAGTGGCAGAGGCGATATGAACATGACAGATCTTATCTCCATAAATAATAGCCTTGATAAAACCAATACAACGCATCGAATACTTTTTTTTGACGGAATACATGAATGGGCACCTGAAAGTATGATGAATACTGCGTTCAGCGCTATACAAACAGACGCAATGCGTCAGAAACTAATTCCTAGAGATGAGCCATTTATCAATAATATTATTGATAAAAATAAAAACAAAGTTGATAGTAATATATCAGAAGATCAATTATTGGAAGCAAGTGAAACTTGTAATTTTTCTATCAGTATTTTAGCCGGTTTGACCAAACAGGTGAATTGGTTTAGAATGAAAAATGATTCATTAGCCAATAACCCGAACTATCAAAAACAGTGGTTGGCGCACCAAAAAATATTGTCACAGGAAGAAACGATAAAAGCCGGCTATCAACAGCAGTTCGGAAATAATGACATCGATTACTGGAATAAAATCATCACAGGTGTAAAGGCCAAAGCAAGCGAAAAAACACCGGAAGGTGCCATGTACCAGCGGCTACAAGCCTATTTGTCTCTAGCGTTTTACTCCATCAGTAACCAGTTTATCACCTCAAATGAAAATAAAGAAGCACGGCATTTTGTAACGCTTTATAAATTGGCCGATAGCTCCAACAGTGAAGCATGGTATTTCTCCGCCATCCTGGACGCGCGAAATAACGATACCAAAGCCGTGAAAAAGGATTTACTACAAGCCGTTTCGTTGGGCTTTAATGATAAAAAACGACTTGAAGACCAACCCGAATTTAAACTACCACATATCCAAATTGAGCTTATGGAAATTGAAAGCAAAATGAAATCCTAATGAGCAGTTGCGATCTTATGTTGATTGCTTCAATTTAAAAATGCAATGTATGACGTTACCTTCGGGCAGTAAGCAAACTTATTTTCATGATTTTCATTTAAATAAATTTGCGACTGAAGAAGTTTGCTTCTACACAAATCGTATTATTGCTCTTTGTTTAACTTTACAATAAAAAAGCATCCTGGCATTTTCAAATATCTATAAGAGACTTCAATCATTTTCGCCCAAAACCTATTGGAAAGAAATCCTTGCGGTATTAATGATTTTGCTCGCTTTCATTTTCTTCCGAAGCGAAAGGTCGGAACTGAAGGAGATCATCCCCAATATTGAAAACGCTAATACTTTTTGGCTCCTCACGGGTTTTGTCGTCACTATTCTTTATGTGCTATTCCAGAGTGGGATGTACGTCAGCAGCTTTGCTTCCATAGGCCTTAGTTTGAAATGGCTGGATTCCATCGAACTTTTTTTAAAGAGGAACTTATTAAGTATTTTCTTACCGGCGGGCGGAGTAAGTTCTTTAGCGTACACGCCAACCCAGTTAAGAAAACGTGGTTACAATAAAACCCAAATCCACCAGGCAAGCGGTTTGTATGGCTTTGCCGGTTTGTCTACAGTTTTCCTGGTAGGGTTTCCTGTAGTAGTACTATCTCTTATTTTTTCGGACAAACAACTCCATGACGCATGGCTTGGACTCATCGTTGTAGTATTTGTACTGGTAGCTCTTTTATGGATCGCTCAATCGCTTCGGAAGAAAGGAAAATTATATCTATACATTGTAAAGAAAATCCCCTCAGTCGCAAATTTTATTGATGAGTTGTTTGCGGCTAACGTGAACAATAAAAAATTTTCCGGAGCCATTTTATTTTCCACAGGCGTAGAGTTCACCGGCATGTTTCATCTTTATATTGCGATGCTTGCGCTCGGAGCCACACCTTCATTTCCCGTAGCAGCAATTGCCTATATTGTTTCGGTTTTATTAATGATTACTTCTCCTTTTTTACGAGGCCTGGGAGCAGTGGAAATATCGATCGTTTACATCCTGGAGTTTTATGGTTATTCTACCGTTGAAGCATTGTCTATTACGATATTATACCGTGTGTTTGAATTCTGGCTGCCTATGTTATTGGGCATGTTTGCATTTGCCTGGAGAGGAAAAAATTTATTTATCAGAATTGTTCCGGCCCTGCTCATTTTTGCACAAGGGGTCTTAAATATCATTTCTGTCGTGACGCCTCCCCTACATCCGCGCCTGAAACTGATTAGAACTTTTCTACCCCTGGAAGCTATTAACGCTTCGAATATTTTGGTGCTATTTACGGGCCTGGCATTATTAATTACCTCAGCCTATATGTTTAAAGGTTTAAAAAATGCGTGGCGAATCGCATTGCTGCTTTCCATATTTTCATTGGTGGGAAACATCACAAAAGCACTTGATTATGAAGAGGCCTCATTTGCCGCCTTTATTATTGTTTTGCTTTTAATGAGCCAAAGTCAATATCGTATCCGGAGTAGTGTGCGATGGATAAGGGTTGGAATTATTTCTGTATTGACTGTCTTTTTATCCGTTTTAATTTTTGGCTATTTGAGCTTTTACTTTATTGACAAAAGACACTTCGGCATTGATTTTACATGGTACCAATCGCTTGCTAATACTATAAAAATATTTTTTTTAGGAGGAAATGAGACGCTGCATCCTCTTACACCTTTTGGCCACCAGTTTATCTGGCTTATTCACACACTTGGATTTTTAAGTTGGGGGTTCCTATTATTTACGATCATTAAGCCATTTATAAAGGTAGATGAAGAGACTGAATATGGGCGAAAAAGGGCGGCGGCTTTATTGGAAGAGTTTGGAAATTCTTCTCTTGATTTCTTTAAAATATCAGCCGATAAGCTTTTTTTCTTTTCAGAAATACATGAAGCATTTGTATCTTACAGAATAGCCGGCGGTTTTGCCGTAGTGCTGGAAGAACCCGTTTGCGCAGAAGAAAATAAACTAGAGGTGATCGCTGAATTTTATCGACAATGCAAGAAAATGGGATTGAAGGTTGCGTTTTATCGCGTGGATGAAAACAGTATTTTGTGGTTTAATCAATTAAGAAAACAAAAGATAATAATTGGCCAGGAAGCGATATTGGATGCAGAAAATTTCACCCTTCAGGGAAAGGGAAAACAATCTTTGCGAAATTCCCTCAACAGCCTTAGTAAAAAAGGTTTTGAAACTCAGGTCTACCTCTCGCCACTCAATAACAATATTGTAGCAGCTTTAAAAAGTGTCTCTGACGAATGGCTGCAGGCTTACGAAAAAGATGAACAAGTATTTAGCCAGGGAATGTTTAATGCAGAAGAAATAGCAAGCCAGGATGTGATTACGATTACCAACATCGAAGGTGAAATCGTTTCATTTTTAAATATTGTCCCCGATTTCACACCCGAAGAATGCACTTACGACCTCATCAGAAAAACAAGAGACGCGCCTGGCGGCTGTATGGATGCGTTAATTATAAAATTGATTGAGTACGCAAAAGAAAAGCAGTGTCGGTTTATCAATCTTGGCCTGGTTCCTATGACCGGAATTACAGAGCCTAACAACCCATCCGAACAACTCATAAAATTTGCTGGCGAAAAATTAAAACGATTCAGGCATTTCCAGGGTCTTCGTGAGTTCAAAAAAAAATATGCCACCAATTGGGAGAACAAATATTTAGTGTATGAAAACGATTATGATTTGTTGCAATTGCCTGCGGCTTTAAATAAAGTAATGGCGCCTTAGTGCTGAAATGATACCGTTGAAAAAAATAATGAATTTATCAAGGCATTAAATATTGGCACGATTTATTATTATAAATTGCAATTTAATTTCAACTACCCCGTATGAACGTCATCACAAAACATCCGATTAACAACTTAGGATATAACTTTATTGATCCAAAATATATCCCAAAAGGAGAAGACGAGTATTATTTAAGAAACCAGCAAAATAATAATGGAATTGACTATCGCCGACTTTCAGGATTTGAGATAGAAATCCTTATCCGAAACGGAAATACTTCCGATGATTGGAGCAAAATTTTCGTGTCAAAAGAGTTTGACCCGGTACTGGTGAAAAACTCCAATTTTCATGGCCTCGTGCGCATTGGTAAACTGGAACCTTATTATCTCGAATTTCATAACCTGAGGATGCCGGTTGGTATCTACAACAGCCAGATCATCAGTTGCGATTTTGGCCATAACGTGTGTATCAACAATGCCACCTATCTTAGTCATTACATCATTGGCGACGAAGTGATGATCTCGAATGTGAATGAACTGGCAACGACTGACTATGCAAAATTCGGAAATGGAATTTCAAAAGACGGAGAAAAGGAAGCGACAAGAGTTTGGATAGAAGTGCGAAATGAAAATGGCGGTAGGCGCATAGCTCCGTTCAACAGGATGCTTCCCGGAGATGCTTATCTATGGAGTAATAATCCCGAAGACACGGAATTACACCAAAGATTCATAGAACTAACTCAAAAGGAATTTGACGATAAAAGAGGCCATTACGGCACCATTGGCGACCGCTGCGTTATAAAAGATTGCGACATTATTAAAGATGTAAAAATCGGAACAGATGCTTATATCAAAGGCGCCAATAAATTAAAAAACCTGACAATCAACAGTGATGCTGCTAGAACCTCCCAGATCGGCGAAGGATGCGAGATGGTAAATGGTATTATTGGTTTTGGCTGCAGAATCTTTTATGGTGTAAAGGCGGTTCGCTTTGTAATGGCAGCCCATTCGCAATTAAAGTACGGTGCAAGGCTAATCAATTCATATCTCGGAAATAATTCAACAATCTCCTGTTGTGAAGTATTGAATACGCTGATATTTCCTAATCACGAACAACATCATAATAACTCCTTTTTATGTGCCTCCCTTGTGATGGGTCAAAGCAATATTGCGGCAGGCGCCACCATTGGAAGCAATCATAACAGTCGAGGCGCTGATGGCGAAATTATAGCCGGGCGTGGCTTCTGGCCCGGCTTGTGCGTAAGCCTGAAGCATAATTCAAAATTTGCATCCTTCACTATTTTGGCAAAAGGCGATTATCCTGTTGAGTTGAATATACCCATTCCTTTTTGCCTTATCAGTAATGACGTATCAAATGATAAACTGATTTTGATGCCCGGCTACTGGTTTCTGTATAACATGTACGCACTGGAACGCAACGCCTGGAAATTTGATGATAGGGACAAGCGTACAGAAAAAATTCAAAAGATAGAATTCAATTACCTGGCACCGGATACGATCAATGAAATGTTCACGGCGATTGATATATTATCAAAATTAAAAATTGATGAACATGGAAATGCAGCGATAAAAGGAACCGAAAACAGTACGAGAAAAAGTGAAGTAATAAAAGTAGCGCAAGGATTGGGATTATTTAAAGAATTGATCACGTACTATGGAACGATTCAATTATTAAGGCATTGGAAAAATAACAGCTTCACTTCTTTTGAAGAATTTAAAAAAAGCATTCCGGTAAAAATATCAAGGAACGAATGGAATAATATTGGAGGTCAGTTAATTCCTACGTCAGATGTTAGCAAGTTGAAAGCAAAAATTAAAGATCATAAAATCAATACTTGGAGCGAAGTCCATGAATTTTATGACCAGGCTGGCAACGATTACGAAAAAAATAAGCTCACACACGCATATAGTTCATTATGCGAAATGGAAAAAATTACTTCCAAACAGTTTATTCCAGAATATTTTGTAGCATTATTAAAGCGCGCTGTAGCCACCAAAACATGGATGAGCAAAGGTATTTACGAATCACGGGCAAAAGACTATACGAACCCGTTTAGAAAAATGGTTTATGAATCCAACGAGGAAATGGAAGCCGTAATTGGAAAGATTGAAGACAATCATTTTATACAAGACCAGTTCAAAGAATTGGAAAATTTTAAGAAGAGCGTAAAAAGCCTGATAAAGCAATTAGGAAAATCTTAATGCGTGAATTATGATTACAGGTCGTTAATGACCATTCGTTTAAAGATAACTTGCACGTAAGCATCAATCGAATTTGCAGAACAGTGAACAAACAAATAAATGATATTTTTATTTGCACATCTCTAGAATCATTAATCTGGTTTGAGAAAATAGCATTAAAGATTTTTTACAAAAGATTCCACGGCCAATAAATAACTTTTAAGCCCGAAACCTGAAATAGTACCAGCACATTTAGCAGAGATATGCGAGAATTTACGAAATTCTTCCCGTGCATACACATTAGAAATATGCACTTCTATAACAGGAGTTTTTATCGCGGCAATAGCATCTCCAATGGCAATAGACGTATGTGTATAAGCGCCGGCATTTAAGATGATGCCATCCGCTTTTTTATCCGCAGCTTGTATCTCGTTAACTAGTTCTCCCTCAACATTGGTTTGAAAATAATCGAAATCGATATTCTCATATTCTTTACGAAGCTTCTGAAAGTATCCTTCAAAAGTTTCTGAGCCATAAACTCCGGGTTCTCTTGTTCCGACAAGATTTAAGTTGGGACCGTTAATAATCGTGATCTTCATTAGTGGGATTTATTGGTGGGCGCTTTTTTCATCCAGCACTCGTATTCTTCTACAAAGCATTTGTAAGATCCCTTTCAACACTTCCTGATCTTTAGAAAGAATTTTATAGAAAGGTTGTTGATCTAATTTTAATAGAACGCTATCCTCATTGCAGGTTGCTGATGCCGACCTTGTCTCCGAATCTAAAAGAGATAACTCTCCGAAAACCTCATTTTCTTTAAGGATGGCAAAAGTGTAAGCTCCGTCATGAATACGGACACTTCCCTTTTCTACTATATACATACAATCGCCGATATCTCCTTTTGTAAAAATAGAATCCCCGTTTTTTAAAGAGGCGCTCTCTAAAATATTGGCAATAACGTCAAGATCTGTCTCAGGCGTGTTTTTAAAAATATCTGTTTTCTTAAGCAAGGATACTTTTTTTGATGTCTGCATATTTTTAAGATGTGGGGTTTAATCGTCTAAAACTACAAAATAATTGTCGATAGATATTAATCAAAAATATGATTTCGCTAATTTTATTTGATCAAAATTCATTTATGCATCCACGAAACACTTCCCTTAGTTCGCGATCAATTTAAAAAACTCATCAAATAAATAGCGGCTGTCGTGAGGACCGGGTGTAGATTCCGGGTGATATTGCACTGAAAATGCAGGTCTGTCTTTCAGCCTGATACCTTCAACCGATTCATCATTCAGATTGACATGAGTAATTTCAATATTAGGATCTTTTCTTACGGCTTCAGCATCTACACCAAATCCGTGGTTCTGCGTTGTGATCTCACACCTGCCGGAAATGATATTCTTTACAGGATGGTTTAAGCCGCGATGTCCATGGTGCATTTTGAAGGTAGGAATATCGTTAGCGAGTGCCAATAATTGTTGTCCAAGGCAAATTCCAAAAAAGGGCTTTTTAACTTCCAAAATTTTCTTTACGGTATCAACTGCATATTTCATCGGTTCCGGATCACCAGGTCCATTGCTGATAAAATACCCATTAGGGTTAAATTTCTCTAATTCTTCGAACGGTGTTTTAGCGTTAAAGACTTTTACATAAGCGCCCCGTTCTACAAAGCAATTCAAAATATTTTTTTTGATACCAAAATCTAATACTGCGATTCGTACTTTACTATTTTCATCGCCGGCGGTATAACTCTCTTTTGTCGAAACAACTGAAGCTAACTCAAGACCCTCCATAGATGGCACTTCCGATAATATTTTCTTTAGTTCTTCTACATCTTGATTTTCCGAAGAAATAATGCAGTTCATAGCACCTGCTTCTCGAATATGAATTACTAATGCACGGCTGTCGACTCCGTCAATAGCTACAATGTTTTGCTTTTCGAAATATTCCTGTAACGAATTATCAGCAGCAAATCGGGAATATTGCTCTTCCAGGTTACGCCCAATAATTCCCTTCACTTTTATTGAATCGCTTTCAACGTCCTGGTCATTGATGCCGTAATTTCCTATGTGAACATTGTTCATTATCACGATCTGGCCATAATAACTGGGATCTGTAAAAACTTCCTGGTAGCCGGTCATTCCGGTATTGAAACAAATTTCACCGGTAGTGGTTCCTAGTTTTCCAAAAGCCCTGCCATGGAATACATTACCATCTTCTAAAATTAATATAGCGGGTTTCAGAGATTGAGATTGTATATCAGACATGTTTAAAGTTTCGCAAAAGTAAAGAAACGAAGGCAAAAGATGGAATATTCTTCAAAATTTTTCCAAAAAATAATGCCTCAACAAGAGGCATTATCAAAAAATTTTAAACTATTTTTATTATCGTCCTGCGATTAATTTATCCTGTAATTCTTTTAATTCATCCCATTTTTCGTCAGCAGCCAATTGCCCTTGTTCTGGCCAGCTTGTAGGATCCTGTGCATTAAAATGCCCTTCCGACTTCTCCAAAATTTCTTTGAGATCCTCTGCTTTACTTTCGGCCAATTTAGCAAATGAGGTGATTCCCGCTTCATGAAGTACTTCAGCAGCTTTTGGTCCGATTCCTTCTATTTTGGTAAGATCATCAGCTTTTTTACCTTTCGCTTTTGGAGCAGTTTCAGCCTTTTCTACCGCCACTCCCTCATCAGCTACATCCTTTTTAGCTTTTCCTGCCCGACGCGTTTTCTTGGCAGGCGCCGCAGTTTCACCAATACCCTTGCCGTATATTTCGTTATAATCAACTAATTCAATCATCGCCAATTCGGCATTATCCCCTACTCGTCGTCCCAATTTAATGACCCTGGTATAACCGCCCGGACGGGAAGCAATTTTAGGGCTTATCACGTCAAACAATTCTTTAACAGCTGTCTTATCCTGTAGGCGACTGAATACTAAACGACGCTGATGAGTTGTGTTTTCCTTAGATTTTGTAATTAAAGGTTCTACAAAAGGACGCAGTGCTTTTGCTTTTGCCAGTGTAGTTACTATCTTCTTGTGCTCAAATAACTGGCAGGTAAGATTTATTAACAAGGCATTTCTATGGCTTGCCGTTCTGCCTAAATTGTTGATTTTATCTCCGTGACGCATGAACTTTATTTTTAGGTTATACCGTGTCAGGAATTATAACCTTGTGAATGTTACTTTATAAATTGAATAACTAGCTAATCAGCTAATAGAATCATTATTACTCTTCGTCTAATTTTAATTTGCTAAGGTCTAATCCAAATCCAAGGCCTCTTTCGTTCAATACTTGCTCAATTTCACTTAAAGACTTCTGTCCAAAGTTCCTAAACTTCATCAAGTCTTCCTGCTCGTATTGTACCAGTTCGCTCAATGAATTAATCTTAGCTGCCTTTAGGCAATTGAAAGCCCTTACAGAAAGATCCAAATCTTCCAATGGTGTTTTCAATACTTTGCGAAGCTGCAATGTTTGTTCATCAACCAGGTCTTCTTTCTTTTCCTCTTTATTATCGAATGTAATATTCTCATCAGTGATGATCATCAGGTGCTGAATCAATATCCTTGAAGCCTGCTTTACTGCTTCTTCAGGGTGAATAGTTCCGTCAGTAACTACATCCATCACTAATTTTTCGAAATCTGTCCTCTGCTCAACCCTTGTATTTTCAATACTGTATTTTACATTTTTGATCGGCGTATAAATAGCATCTACCGGAATAAATCCGAAATGAGAACTTTTTTCTTTGCTTTCTTCAGCGGGAACATATCCACGGCCTTTCGCTATCGTGATTTCAATATCCAATTTGGCTGAATTATCCATTGTGCAAATTAGCAAACCTGGATTCATCACTTCAAAAGCAGGAGACGCTTCGCCTATCATTCCAGCCGTAAATTCTGTTACATTTTTTAAAGAAAGGCTTATTTTTTCTGTACCACTGTCCTGATCTGTTTTCTTTTTAAATCGCACCTGTTTTAGGTTAAGGATTATTTCAGTTACATCTTCAGTGATTCCTTTTATGGTCGCAAATTCATGATCTGCCCCAGCAATATTTATCCCAACAATTGCGTACCCTTCCAAGGAATTAAGTAACACCCTGCGAAGCGCATTACCAATTGTAACGCCATAACCAGGTTCTAAAGGACGAAATTCGAATTGCGCTTCGAAATCTGTACTTTTTTGAAGAACGATTTTGTCTGGTTTTACAAAATTTAAAATGGCCATTTTCTTTATTTTGTTTTGTTGATTGAATTTTTGTTTCCTTCTCCCCTGCCTTTCGGCACCACTCCTGGTACTACCTACTTGCTATACAATTCCACGATTAGTGATTCCTTAATATTTTCAGGAACGCTTTCCCTTTCAGGATAAGCTATAAATGTACCTTTCATCTCGCCTTCATTCCATTCGATCCAGTTGAATTTTGGGTTTTTAGGACGAAGGTTTGAGGTAATAGAAGTGTTATGCGCTGCCTTTTCTTTAAGAGAAATTACATCACCCGGCTTTAAAGAATACGAAGGAATATTTAATACTTCACCATTTACCGTGATGTGCTTATGCGAAACCAACTGACGTGCTGCCTGACGACTAGGCGCAATCCCCATACGAAACACCGTATTATCCAAACGAGCTTCCAGCAATTTTATCAATTGTTCACCTGTAACGCCTTTACGACGGGCAGCTTCATTAAATGTATTACGGAATTGCTTTTCCAAAAGGCCATAAGTATATTTAGCCTTTTGCTTTTCGCGAAGTTGTAGAGCATATTCACCAAGGCTTTTGCGCTTGCGGGCTGCTCCATGCATCCCGGGAGGGTTGCTGTTTTTTGTTAGCCATTTCCCATTTCCTGTGATAGGTTCTCCAAATATCCTGGAGATTTTGG
Organism: Hanamia sp.; assembly: GCA_036509585.1. Lineage (GTDB taxonomy): Bacteria > Bacteroidota > Bacteroidia > Chitinophagales > Chitinophagaceae > Ginsengibacter. The sequence continues at coordinate 55,048 of DATCFI010000124.1, forward strand.
TTTTTGGTCCTGTGTAACGAGCCATAATTGTTTCTTGATTTTTTAGTGTCGATGCATCATCATTAAAAATCGAAAATTAATAATGCACCCGGTTATTAAAATAAGTCTGATTTCTTAATACCTGATTTCAGACATTGAAAAATCGAACAACATTGATTGTTATACTCTTCTCTTTTTGGGAGGTCGGCAACCATTGTGGGGTAAAGGTGTAATATCCTTGATCATTACTACTTCAATACCTGACTGAGATAAAGACCTGATAGCACCTTCACGTCCGGAGCCTGGTCCTTTTACAAAAACATCAACACGCTTTAAGCCCGAATCCACAGCAACCTTGGCTGCATCAGCGGCGGCCATCTGTGCTGCATAGGGAGTGTTCTTTTTAGAACCGCGAAATCCCATTTTACCAGCAGAAGACCATGCTATAACCTGGCCTTGCTTATTGGTTAAACTAATGATGATGTTGTTGAAACTTGCTACGATGTGTGCATCTCCATAAGGTTCTACTTTTACAACTCTTTTCTTGGATGATGATTTTGCATTTGTTGCTTTTGCCATAATGAATCCTGATAGGTAATCTTTAAAATTTGTTTTTTCACTGTTCCCATAACTAATTAGAACCGTGCTTGAACCAACCCTACTTCCGGCTTTTAGATATCTGGTGTTGCTTCGAAAATATAAGCCTTTTTCACTTCGGCTTGCAGCATTTTGCTTTCAGCCTCAGAAATTATTTCTTAGGAGCCTTTTTCTTTCCGGCTACTGTTTTACGCTTTCCTTTACGGGTACGACTATTAGTACGGGTGCGTTGGCCGCGCAACGGCAATCCTTTGCGATGCCTTAGGCCACGATAACATGCAATATCTAACAGACGTTTGATATTGGTTTGGACTTCGCTGCGCAATGCACCTTCCGTCTTAAATTCACCACTGATTATATTACGAATCGCGGTTTGCTCATCGTCATTCCACTGATTTACTTTTTTATCGTAATCTACATTTGCTTTTTCCAAAATATAACGCGCAGTGGATTTTCCAATGCCATATATATAGGTAAGGCCAATTTCGCCTCTTTTATTTTTTGGTAAATCTATACCGGCAATACGCGCCATATGAATTATTAATTTTTAATTTTCAATTTTAATTTGAGACTTGTCATCCTGAGCCTGCCGAAGGATGCCCAAGGACTATCCCTGCCTTTGCTTATAGCGTGGATTCTTTTTGTTAATTACATACAATACTCCTTTTCGCCTAACTATTTTGCAATCAACACTTCTCTTTTTTATTGCTGCCCTTACTTTCATGATCTCACTTTTATTTTTACCTGTGAAAAGTTTGTTATTTATATCTAAAAATGATTCTTCCCCTTGATAAATCATACGGGCTCATTTCAACTCCTACCTTATCTCCGGGCAATATTTTGATATAATGCATTCGCATTTTACCAGAAATTGTTGCCAAAATTTCATGACCATTTTCAAGCTTCACCCTGAACATCGCATTGGATAAGGCTTCCAGGATTGTTCCGTCTTGTTTTATCAGCGCTTGTTTTGCCATACTATTTTTGGAGGCGCAAAGATAAGTGTATTAATTTAAATTTTTAAAAAAAAATCGGCTCTTTTATTATCATATTCAAGGAAAGAATAAAATATGAGACGCTTTTCTAATTTTATGCTCTTAATACTTTTGATTAGCCTTTGGGCGTTAATGATTTTTATATATTTGCTCGTAACCCTCAAAAAAAGACATGAAAGCAAAAAATTTATTTTTCTTTATAGTAGCCGCACTCGTCAGTTCTTGTGGAAAAAAAGAAGATACAAATTCCTCAAATCCTACAACAGTATCTTATATAAATACAAACGCTGGTAGTTCATGGACTTATCACGAATTAGATTCATCAAGTAGCACTCCAAAAAGTTCTGACTATACTGTAACGTCCACACCAAATGACACTACTATTAATAGTAAAACATATCATGTTTACAGTTATTCGTACGGTGGTAGCCAATATTTGAATCTCACGGGCAATAATTATTATCAGTTTGATTCCGTTCCGATAAATGGTGGAGGCTCGGTAGAAAGAATATATTTAGAAGATAATTTGGCAGTCGGAGGCACTTGGAGCCAGCCTTTTACCTTAACTATCCAACATATTCCCGTTCCACTAACTGTTACGAACAAAGTTGCAGAAAAATTGACTTCACTAGTAGTAAATAATATTACTTACAATAATGTAGTTCATGTTTCTTCCAGTATTTCTTCATCATTTATTCCTGCTGCATCACTTACATCCAGCATAGATAGCTATTATGCGGAAAATTTTGGGCTAATAAAAAATAATACACTTGTAAATCTAAACTATATGGGTTTCAACCAAAACGTGAATACAAAAACTCAATTAACAAGTGCAATATTGAAGTAATTAAATCACCCGGTCGTTAAGATGCACTTTCGTCATATCTGTATAATGGTTTTGTAAAACGTGCATGGGGATTTCGTGAGTCATAATTCTCTTTTCGTCCCGGTACCATATTTCAAAATGAGAGAAATCATCTTGTTTTGGAATCTGAATACGGAACGCCCCTTTCATGTACTTTACTGATCCATCTTCATTTACGTGCTTTGTAAATTTCAATTTAAGTAATTGTTCTTCATCCACCGGCAGCGGGAATAATGCTTCCTGACTGAAATACATTCCCTGAACTCCATTATTGACACAGATCTCTTTTTCGTCATGGTTAAAATCCATAACTTCTCCGCGCCATGCCTGGCCATCACTTTCTGCCAGTACATAATCACCCTTTTTTAATTCGTTCAATTTGATCATATAAAAAATTTTGCTCAATTTAAGAAAAAAATAAATAGCTATTTAGCTATCCAACAATTATTCTGCCCAACTCATCAGATAATTCGCGTCTTTAACTTCAAACGTTTGCTTAGTCAGTTTCAATGGGATGAAATGTCTACCATCTCCACCTACTCTTTCCTCTCTTCATACGGATACCGATGTTTGTACATTTTTCTTAATGAATCTGGAGAAAACCGTGCGGGAGAAAATAGTTGCTCTGAATATAAAGTATCATCCGGTCTGCGAAATTGTGTACGACGTTTATGCGGGACAGAACTAGAATTTATAATAATGAAGCTTGGCGAAAATTTTTATTTTCTGAAAAAGATTTCTGAATTCTAATTTTCAATAAATGGGCTCTGTGAAATAAAAAAATAAAAAAAAATGATTTTCCTTTAGGGGCAAGAGACGACAAACCCGAGTGCTAAAATATGTTCAAATTGAAACGCGAAGTAAATCTTCAATAAACGCCAAAGGATTACAGTAAAACAACTTTTAAATGAAATTCTTAATTTTTGATAAACAGATGAAGGGAAGTTACAGTGTCAGGGTCGGTAGTTTGTAAACACCTTAACAGTGAAGTCAATAATATGAAACTACAATTATCAACTATTCACCGCACAAGATTAAGAATAGGCAATATTTGTGTCTCTGCTGGAAAATAATAATAAATGATGGGAGATAAATCAAAACGCTTCGACCTCTGCCCCCAATCCAAACCCTTCGGAATAAATAACTTTCCCATAATCATACTGCACTCCTTTGGCTACGTCTTCCGCAAGAAGCAATGGACCATCCATATCCACATAATCGAGTAAAGGTAATAGTTGCGCGATGGCAGCACTACCGATTGAACTTTCGTTCATACAGCCTATCATTACCTTCATATTCAATTCCCGTGCTTTATCTATCATCCATCTCGCAGGTGTAATACCACTACATTTTGTAAGTTTGATATTGATACCGTGAAAAAATCCACTGCATTTTTCGACGTCATGTTCACTTACACAACTTTCATCCGCGATAATAGGCAAAGGGGAATTTTCGTATAGAAATTTCATTCCTTCCCAATCATCTTTTGCCAACGGTTGTTCTATAAACTCTACGTTCAGATTTTTGAAAATTTTTATTTTCTCCAGCGCTTCGTCCGCTTTCCACGCCGCATTGGCATCAATGCGGAAAACAGCATCAGTGTGTTTCCGAAGTTCTTCCATGATGTGGACGTCTTCCTCGGTTCCCAATTTAATTTTATAGATAGGCCAAGGGGTTTCTTGCATTTTTGAAACCATTTTTTCTATGCTATCAATACCGATGGTGATATCTGTCATTGGATTTTTTGAAATATCCAGGTTCCACAATTGATGGAGTTGTTTGCGTTTTAATTTGCCAAAAATATCCCAACCTGCCATATCCAGCGCGCAAACCAAAAATGGATTTTCAGGAAATGTATGATGCAGGTAATGCCAATATCGCTCAGGCTCAGTAAACGAAACTTTTTCGACAAATCTCTTTTTATATTCGAGGTCAGCAATCATTTTATCTACCGAAATATTATAATAGGGAATGGCAGGCGCTTCGCCGTAACCCTTTACACCAAAGAATTCCAGTTCCACTAATAAAGCAGGCTGATGAGTTTTAGTTCCTTTTGAAATAGTAAACGGATGTTTGAAAGGAAGATTTGATTTTTTATATTTTAGATTCACAATGTCAGCCTCCCGCTCTCTTCAATATTTTTTTTCAGATCATTGTTAAAATTATCTTGTTTCAATAAATCTTCCATGTTTAGGTGCATGCGGTAATGCCAGTAATGATCAGGATCGGCGGGAATATTAATCCGTTCTTCATCAGGGTTTTCGCGTCTAATATTTTCATCCATACCTAATAAATCCGAGAGCTGAAAAATACTCCACATTGCGGGAGAATACAAATGCTGAAGAATGATTCGTTTATCAATCCATCCCTCGCAAACTAATGGGGCTTCTCCATACTGGCCGAGCATATAATTGTAAAACCGTTGTGTTTGTTGCCGATCCTCGTGCCACCATCCACGAATGGTACTCATATCGTGTGTAGAAGGAGTTACAATAGACAGATATGGCGCATCATTTGGATGAAAAAATTCTTTCGCGGGATCTTTCGGCATTCGTTCTATTTCAAGTCCCAGAATTCCCAATTGTTTCATTACATCAGGGACGCAAGGCGGCACCATTCCCAGATCCTCTCCACATACCAGCATATTGGTATTCCGCTTTAACTGGGGCAATTTTTTCATCCCCGATTTTCCCCAGAAGTCATCCTGTCTTCGGTAGAAATAATCAATGTATAAGTCCCATATTCCATTTTTTGTATTCTCATCGAGGTGTTGAAACGAAGACGTTTGATCTATCGAAATTCTGAAATGAAACCGTTGGCTTCCGGGATATTCTTCTTCGAAAAGTAGCACGTTGCTAATGAGATTGAAGAAACCTTGTTTTACTTTTTCATCTTTCGGTTTTTTAAATAACACGGCCACCTTTGCTTGTGTGTTTACAGAATCATTCAGTTTATAATTACCATCAGATGTTCGGTCAAGATATTTCTTTATTATCTCGTCCGTTCTTTCCTGGAATTCAATTTCCAGGATTTCCCAGGTAATAAAGGGCTTACAATTACGCTCATAATCGAATGGGATATTTCGTGTACGGAACTCAGTAATATCAACAGGAATTGCGGGTACAAACCTTCCCATAATACCCTCCACCTCGCTAATCGGAACACTCCAGATTCTAAAAAATCCAAGAATATGATCAATCCTGAAGGCATCAAAGTAATTACTCATCTGGTCGAAACGCCTTCGCCACCAATTGTAATTATCTTTACTCATATTGTCCCAGTTATAAGTAGGAAAGCCCCAATTCTGACCTTTCACAGCAAAATTATCAGGAGGCGCGCCGCTCTGTTCGTCCATATTATATAGATCAGGACTAACCCACGCATCGCAGCCATAACGATAAATCCCGATAGGAATATCGCCCTTTAAAACTACCTTTTGACTGTGCGCGTAATCAGCTACTTCTTTTAATTGCAAATGCAAATGAAATTGCACGAAGTAATAGAAAGCGATCTCATCGTAATGTTGCTGGTCGGGGCTTGCTAATTTTTGAATAGCGGCTTCATTATATTTTTTATGAGTTTTCCATTTTGAGAAATTAGCTGTTTTATATTGATCCCTCAAGAAAGAAAATGCAGCGTACGGTACAAGCCAGTGCCTGTTTAAATCAAAAAATTCAAAATAATCAAGATCAGTTTTAAAATCTTCTTTGTGGGCTTGGTATAATTCTTTCAACGCCGCAAATTTCAATTGCAACACCTGGCCGTAATCGAATTCTTTCAGATCATTCAGTTGCTTTTGTTTCTTCCGATAAGGTTTTAGAATTGAAGCAAACTCAGCCCCTGCCAGTTTTTCGAGATTAATATAAATCGGATGCAAAGCAAACGCAGAAATGGCGGCATAAGGGTACGAATCATGCCAATCGCGGTGCGCGGTAGTATCGTTTACCGGCAATAGCTGAATCAATTTTAAACCGGTTTGTTTTGCCCAATCTATTAATAACCTGATATCAGTAAACTCCCCAACACCAAAACTTTTTTTAGTCCTTAACGCAAATACCGGAATCAGGACGCCGGCGCCCCTCCATAACGCAGCCTGATAATTTATAAAGCCATCATTAATAATTGTAATGCTATTTTCTACTTCTTCAATTCTATGAATGAGCCTGTTCTGTCCATCTTCAAACGAAATCCATTTCTTTTCATTGACATTATAAATTCCGTATTTATAAGTAGCCGGCCATTCATCTGGCTCCATAAACACATCAGCCGTAAACCAGTTATTTTTAGGTGATAAAATGATGGGAGCTTCGATGTTCCAGTTTTTCAGGTTTTTGGTAGAACCACAAAGGCAAATAGTTTCGCCAGGTTTTAATAAAGGCGCTTTTACACGAAAAGTATAATTAAATTTTTTGGGATTGGTGGTCTTTACTTTTGTAACCGGTGGCAAAAGGACTTTGCTAAACGCTTTTGTGAAAAATACATTCCATACGTTTCCCGCTGCATTCCAAATATCAAAAATCGAGTAAGTTTTTGTTTTGTTAAGTGAGAGATCAATAAATCGATTCTCTTCACCATCAAATATTAAAATTCCTTTTTGATCTTTCAGAATATATTTATAATGAACCGTATCATCAAAATCGCAGGGGAAATTTATAGTGCCCCTCCAATAATCCTCATTAGACCAGCTAAGTTTTACCGCTTTCGAAGGATCATTGTCCCCCAGGTAATAATTATTCCCCAGAATGTATAATTCCTCTCCAACGACCGTCCGATATTTAATATAAAAACTAATCTTCATTTTTTATGGTTAAGGCAGCAATTTACCACTTTTGTCATTATATGTATATTTTACACTTTAAATATAAACTGTTGGTAGTTCTATGATTAAGATTGATGTAAAGATACATCGTGTTGTTTTTGATAGTATAATTTATTCAATACCGGATATTGGAGAGTATGGTAGCTATTTTTTTCAGCAAACGAACAAAAAATAATGATTCCTATTTAATTACAACAGTACTGCATTCGCTACAAGTAACCTGGCATTTCGTGTTGGTGTTCCCGTGCTTTTTTCACGCGGGAATGTATATTCTTTCCCCTTAAGAATAAGCTGCTCAGAAGACAAAATCCGCCCATGCATGCTACCGCCCACGGTCCACCGATAAAACCAGCAATAGCGCCCGCCAGCAAACTTCCAAATGGCATAGTGCCCTGCAGACAAACCGTATAAAAACTCATGACCCTACCCCTTTTATCATCGTCTACATTCAGTTGCAAAAGCGTATTGGTGCAGGCTGTGTGCATCATTTGAGAGAAACCAGCAACCGCAATAAATAAAAGTGATAGTGGAAGAGATCTGGAAATGGCAAAGCAGATCATTCCTGTTCCCAATAAAATGCCTGTAAACGAAACGATCCGCTTCAGCAATCCGGTTGATTTACGTTTGGTAAGAAACAACGCTCCGCAAATTGCGCCCACTCCTGCACCACTCATTAAAAAGCCGAGGGTATGCGCATCGCCCTTCAATATGTCTTTGGCAAAGATTGGCGCGAGTGTTCTTAAAGAAGCATTTGAAAAACTTACAATAGCCAACAGAAGTAACAAAGAACGCATCAGTTGATTTTGTCTTACGTAATGTATTCCTTCTTTTAATTTATTGATAATATCCACTTCTTTCGCTCTTCCCAACACATTTTTCGGAATGTGCATCATTAATAAACTCACAAGAACTAAGGCATAACTAAAGGCATTGGCCATAAAACACCAACCCTCGCCTACTGCACCAATCAGAATACCCGCCACGGAAGGACCAATCAACCTGGACAAATTGAAAACAGTGGAATTCAATGCAATGGCATTTGGAAGGGCCACTTTGTCTCGATCCACCATTTCTACCACAAATGATTGACGCATCGGCACTTCAAAAGCGTTTATAACACCAAGGCAAAGGCTTAAGGTGATAATATGCCATATCTCAACCAGATGAAAAAGAGTTAATATTCCCAACAAAAATGCCTGCGCCAAAGCAAAAGCTTCAATTCTGCAAAGCGCCTTATGTTTGTCCCAACGATCAGCATAAACACCCGCAAAGGGAGCGATCAAGAAAATAGGAATCTGCTCGCAAAAGCCAACGACT
>DATCFI010000125.1:0-24118 GCA_036509585.1 Hanamia sp.
TGCTTGATAATGGCGCTTTCCATAAAGCTAAAACACTATCCATACCTGAAAATATAATACTCCTGTTTCTGCCTCCCTATAGTCCTGAATTGAATCCGGCAGAAAAAATATGGGCAAAATTTAAAAGAGACTTTACCAACAAGTTGTTTAAAACTTTAGATGACCTCGATAAATATATCTGCGCTTTAGTAAACAGACTTACAAAAAATGAAGTAAGCAGCATCAGCCAGTTCCCCTATATCTTCTTAGATCATTTTTGGACTAAATTATAATTCCTCTTGGTATAAGAAAATATGAATGCCAATATGCGAAGCATTCTGATACCGGGCCGATCGGTCGTTATGGATAATGAAAAAAGACGGTTGCTAATTCCGTCTTTATTAAATAGGCCAACACAATTTTTATAACTCTTTCTATTTTCCCGTAATCTTATTCCATAGACCTTTAGCGGACTCGCCTAATTCGTTTAATTTTTCTTGTGCTTCTTCCTTCAATTTGCCTGATTTAAGATCATCCATAACCTCACCGGATTTTTCTTTTAGATTGTTGACTGCCTCAGTTGATTTTGCTTTCAGGTCATCGGCTACTTCGCCTGCTTTACCTTTTAGGTCATTCAATTTTTGGGAAGCCTGGTCTTTTAAATCATTGGCTTTTTCTGTAAAAGATGATTCGTTGTTGTCAGCCATAATAAATGTTTTTAGTTGTGATTAAATAACCCGAATTTTTTCGAGATTGAATTACAAGATACTAATTCTTACAAAGGCGAGAAGTAAATTCTAACCTTTAACAATTGATTTTTTAAAAAACTAAATTTATTTAAGTTTATTCTTTTCCGAAATGGCTGTCAGAAAATAGAATGACAGTAAACGAAGAAATACTTCGAATTTTTATTTTGATGAAGAACGACGAAACTGGAGTTGAATCACTGTAATACTTTATCCTGAAAATCATTCTTCAGACAATTATTTTTCATTGGCAGAAATACATTAACGCTACTTTCCTTTGAAGCATATCAGCAACATAAAGGAAAAGTAATCTTTGAATGAAAAATTATTTCAGACCATATACGACTACCTGGTTTGAAAATGTTGCCAGGTAAACATGCCCGTTAGCTATTGTAGGAGAAGAAAATTTTGCATAATTACCAGGGTTATCATTTGCATTTTGATTGTTATTCCAAAGTTCTTTTCTAATATTACTTGCATCAAATGCCCTCAATATACCCGGTCTTACAGCCTGGTTGGCATCGCCACTGGAAGCGTAGGATGCCCAAAGAATGCCAGTACCATCTTTCGTTCCATTAGAAGACACAGATAGTATAGCGCCGCTTTGGCCGGAAGGCCCGCTTACTGACGAAGTAATTACGTTGGCGACATCAAGCAAATTGGTATTGCGAATAAAAGGAAAAGCACGAAGTTGATTATTCTCAGACCATAAAAAAACAAATTCCCCAGACAATCCCTTATAATAGGAAGGCTGACAGTGCAAAGCGGGAAGTTTATCAAGCATTATTGATTGCTGCACATTATTAGCGGAAGTTGAAAAGCCACCCATATTATCTTTATTCAACAAATAAATAGCACCATCTTTACCGCCCGTGAAATAATAATTAGAATTTGGAATTAAGAATGCACCCATAGATCCGTAATCCAGGTCATAGGTTTCAAGATGTTGATAATTGGAAGGAGTAAAATAACTATTTACCTTCAGCGACGTAGAGGTAGGAGTCAGTTTTAAAGCGCTCTCGCCTCGATTGATTAGGTTCTTTGGATCATTATTATATCCAACAGAACCATTACCTACAACACCATAAAGATTTCCGTTGTTATCAGCTGCCAAACCAGAACCGCTTTCCCAAATACCGCCCGCATATCCATTTGGGGTATCATTATAAACAATTTGTTGATGCAGCGTGGACGCATTATATCCCAGAATCCAACCATGATAAGGCCCCCAGTCGCAATGCGATGAAAAAGTTATATAAACGATGCCGTTCAATAAGGTTAATGGCTGCCGTTGGTTTTGTTTCTGTGGATTGAAGGAGATAATATTATTTATGCTTCCACTCCCGTTGCCATTATATGTGGCCGTTATTTTTACAGGGCTTCCAAACATTTCATTTCCAGTTTGAATATTTAGCGCATGTAAATACTGAACATAATTAGTTCCGTCGGTACTCCTCGCAACAAAGTAAATAATTTGTGTAACCGAATTAATAACAGGCGTACCAACAATACCAATATTGCCACTAAAGTCATTATAATTTCCGCCGCATGCACCCGTCATGTCTGTATTTTTCGGAGGCCTCATTCCCGATGCGGTAAAATTCTTTTGCCAGTAGAGTTGCCCATTATCTGCATCATAGGCATATACTGAATTATTTACCGTTGCAATGTAAGCCACATTATGCCTGCCATTTGAAATTGTGATGCCGCCTGCAACAAGAGGCTGGGCATACACCTGGTCATCAACATCCATGGAAAATAGTTTGCCAAATTGCCGACTATTTACATTGGCAGTAGTTAATATTGTTTCGAGGTCGTTATAGCCAGATCTTGTGTTATCATTGTGCTGGGTAGATACCCATACATACTGTGCTGTTTCAGCATTTTTATTTTGATCAGGAGTGCTTTTCTTGTTACAGGAAATACTAAACAGGACTATAAAGGCTGGAAAAAAAATCTTTGGAATCATAAATTCTAAATAAGTTAATCGTAAAAATAGGTCTTCTTTATTTAAAATGATAATATAGACAAATCGGGTACTGAACAGCCATTAGAAAAAATAAAGAGTTACAACATTAAAAGATTGGAACAACGCTTTGCAACGAACAGAAAAAATTTTCTCCCGAGGATAACCGTGCCGGTAGAGGTATTGAAGATAATGGATCAAAGATGTGTCTTGTACTTTAATGAATGTGAATATTACTCACTTGTATTTAATTTTGTACGCAAGAATAATACAAGCAAAAATAAGAGTAATGCCGTTTGCAATTATTATGGGCCAGTCGATACCCATAATCCCATAAATAAACCAGAGTAAAGTTCCGAATGAAAATATCAAATACATTCCAAGAGAAATACCCAATGTGTTTTTTGTTTTGATTGTTTCTAATGCCTGTGGCAGAAACGAAGATGTGGTAGATATTGCAGCCAAAAGCCCAACAATTGTAGTAATGCTCATTTATAATTATTTTTTTAAACTATTAAAAGTGTAAGGAATCTTTATCTGGTTCATGATATTGTTTTTTATCATTTCACTTTTTCGAGGAAGGAGAAACAGGAAAAGCGCAGGTAAATGCTTCTTATCTAGCTACCGGTGACTATTATTTTTCCAATACGAAACTCAGGCCTTTTCTTGGTGCCGGTCTTGGTGTCTTTACTTATGCCAATGTGAATTCTAATGATAATATTTCTTCAACGAATGATATTCCAACCACCTCAAACTTTGGCTTTATGGCTCGTGGAGGAATCGAATATGGCCATTTGTGCGTAGGCGTAGAGTATAATTTTGTACAGGATAAAAGCGGTTATTTAGGGCTCAAGTTAGGCGTTCTTATTGGCGGTGGCAGAAAGTAATACAGGTAACGATAATTTCAGATTTTTTAGATCATAGGTTCTTAAAAAATACAAAGCCGGAAGCTCATTACTCCCGGTTTTGTGTTTTAAATTTTATTTCAAATGAGATCAGTTTTGTTATTTTTCCTGAATCCATAAAAAATTATACTGAATCGTTATTGTTGGGGTAAGATATAAGCAATTGCGTAAAACTCTTTGCCAATAAGGCAAGAAATTCTTTGGATTTTTAATTGATGAACCATGAAGAAATTGGAATTAAATGATGTGGATCTTCAAAAGTGGTTCATGATATATGAACCAGAGACCAGGAAGAATGGCATAATACTTTAGTGCACAACAATTATTCCTGAAAAAAACTGATATTTGAAAAGTTTAAAAACGGGTTACTAGTTACTACCATACAAACCTAGAACGATTAATATGAAAGATATTAATACCATTAAAATTAATTTTAAAGGAGGCATTATTCCTCCCGCAGATCTTTACAATATTTTACTGGCAGCCGGAAAGTCAGGCCTGGGTTATGTCAGGTTTGGTTTGCGCCAGCAACTTTTGCTTGACATAGCAATGGAAGACCTGGAACTATTCACTACAGAACTTGGCAAATTGGGTATCGGGTATGAAATTAATAACGAAGAATTCCCAAACATCATCAGTTCATATCCTGCAGAAGAAGTATTTATTTTGAATACATGGGTGAAGGCAGAAGTGTATCATGAAATTTTTAAATTGTTTAATTACACCCCGCGCCTGAAGATAAATATCTGTGATGCCAACCAGAGTTTTACGCCTATGCTTACGGGGAATATTAATTGGGCGGCCTCACCGGATGATCCGAATTTTTGGTATTTGTTTATTCGTTTCCCGAAGACAAATATTGTTTATGAGTGGAGAGAGCTTTTTCATACAAAAAACTTAGCCGGAATGTCGATTTGTATTGAAGAAACGATTCTTCAGAATAAAGAACAGTTTTATGATAATGATGAAGCCAGTGGCGATGAATTGCATAAGAAAATAATTACAAATACTTTCACTACCAAACCTCTGGAAGTGCCCCTTGAGTTGCCTCCGTATAACCTTCCTTATTATGAAGGGTTTAATCAATACAATGATAAATATTGGTTGGGCATTTACAGGCGCGATGAATTATTTAATATTCAATTTTTAAAAGAAATATGCCGCCTTTGCCTTGAAACGCAAATCAGCCAATTATGCTCTACTCCCTGGAAATCTATCATCATAAAAAGGATCATTGATAAAAACAGGGAAGGCTGGAATTATCTGCTGAATAAATACCAGATCAATGTACGGCATGCTGCTAATGAACTTAACTTCCAGGTTGAAGATAACAGTTTGAAAGCTTTGCAATTGAAACATCAACTGGTAAAGTATTTGAACAATGATGATACCCGGACATTTGGCATTTGTATTGGCATTAAAACGAGGAAAAAAAGTGAAGTTTTCAGCACTATACTTGTACGCCGTAAAGCATTGTTCAACATTGGGAAATGGGGATTTTTTTATACTTATGATATTTTATTTGCCAAAAATTATAATCCCAATGAGCGCACTGGCTTTGTATTCAGCAGGGATAATCCCAAAGTTGTTGTGGCCGAACAATTGCGGCGTGCCATTCTCTCTTATTATAATTTTATTAGCCCAAAAGAGGTTCCTTATACGGAAGAATTTGAGGAACAGAATGAACTATAGAAGAACCGCATAATACCTGTCAGGGAAATATATCGAAAGGATTAAAATTATTAGGAAGCTTAAAGAAAAATTTAATTGTCAACTGCTGATAATTGATAAGAACAGTAAACGAATAAATTCATGCGATTTTTATTTTGATGAAGCAGGTAGTAATTGAAATTTACCGCGGACTGACGGCAGGCGTACCGACCGCTTCGCCAAGTGGCAGCGGCCGGCACCGAAGGTCAGGTCGGGGGTATTGTGTTTAAAAATTCTTAGGTAGATGTATCGTTTTTTTAGCAACAGCCATCTTCCACCATTATAATTACAAACTAAATTTAATTTAATCAATCCTTTCCTTTGTGAATTCCAGAAACTAAAAATACAGTAAACCAATAAATTCTTTGGATTTTCATTTTGATGAAGTAGGAAGAAATTGATTTTAAATCATGGGAATCTTTATTAACCATATAAATCATGGTTCAGACAATTTATAGAAGTTGCATCATTCAAATGTAGTTGAAAAGTAGGCTTGACTGCGGCCTTATTTTTTTTTGGCGATATCCACTTGCGATAAATTATATTTCGTCTTTACTTCACCTAAACTTCAGGGTGGTATTAAGGATGGATGATTGGATGAGAAACACTATAAATAAATTCACCCAAGAAAAAAGCTCCTGTTAAGATAGAAAGAAAGACAAGGATAACTGGCCATATGCTCTTAAATGGCAGTTTTAAAATTGCATTCCAAAGATTAATTAATGTTATATTTTCCAATTGTAGTGTGTCATCCTCTAGTCGTTTGATTTCTATTTTGGAATGGCTGAGTTCTTCCCTGAAATTTGCGAGCTCTTCATTATAAGAAGTTAGTGCTGTTGCTAATGTTCTATTTTCACTTATTTTCTGATTATATTTATCTGCCAACTCGTAATATTTTTTTTCAAAACTCTGATGGGTAATCTGAATTTTTTGATCAGCTATTTGCGAATAATTTTCTATTTGTTGAATATATGATTTTAATAATCCCGCAGCATCTTCTCTTCCTTTTGGAACTGTTTCCTCCGGAGGTAAATAAGCCGAAATAAAATTTATATGTGAAATTTGTAAAGACTGGTCACTAAATGTTCCAAAAATCTGTTTCATATCAATCGTAGTAGTATTTTGCCAGACTTTCCAATTGAATCCAGGAGTAATTAATTCCTTCAACTTATTATTTAGAATACTTATTGCTTTATCCTTTGGTATCATCAAGTCCATAAGATTATCTTTAATATTTACAAATATATTTAAATGAAGACCTAAGACAGTGATAAAAAATATTTAGGAAATGTATAATGACAAGCATTTTTAACTTTTTTCTATTTACTCACAAAACCCTCAAATTCCTATTCCCCAAAAATAAAAAATCCCTACACCTCCTGCCTCAACACCTCTAACGGCGGGCGGTTCAATAATCCAAAACTGTTTACTAAACCTGTAATAACGGTTAATGCACACACGATTAATCCTAAGATCAAAACAGGAATTAAATCAGGATGAAAAGAAGTGTCGAAAAAATAATGCGCCAAAGCCCAGCTTGCGGCGAGGGCTAAAAGAATACCGGTGAGCGCGGCCAACGCGCCGAGGAAAAAATATTCAAGCGCGGTGATAGCAAATATCTGTTTGCGGCTGGCGCCAAGCGTGCGCAGCAACACACTTTCCTGCAATCGCTGGTATTTACTGATGAGTACAGATGATATCAAAACCACGATGCCAGTGAGAATACTAAACCCGCCCATAAACCGGATTACAAAACCTATTTTTTCCATGATGGAATTTAAAATACTTAAGATCAACGCTAGGTCAATGATAGAA
Source organism: Hanamia sp. (assembly GCA_036509585.1). GTDB lineage: Bacteria > Bacteroidota > Bacteroidia > Chitinophagales > Chitinophagaceae > Ginsengibacter. The sequence goes on from DATCFI010000125.1 coordinate 7,122, forward strand.
ACATTTGGATAGTGTTGCACCATTTGTTGTTGAAATTTTGCAGAAACTTGTTGCGACGGCACTTTGGTTAATATCACTTCATACTGCGGCGCATCGTTAATCACGCCATCAGGAAACAGAACGATGAAGTTGGTTCGTATGCGGCTCCAGTCCACTTCCCTGAAACTGCCCACCACGGTTTTTATCATCACGCCCTGCACATTAAAAGTAATGGTATCGCCAATGTGGATGTCATTTCTTTTCGCATAATTTTCTTCCATAGAAACAGGCGGAAGCCCTTTTGCCGTGGCGTTTCCAATCCATTTTCCTGCGGTTATTTTTTCTGTGGAGGTCAATGAATCACGGTAGGTGCAACGGTATTCTCTTGTAAAAAGAAACCGTCTGTATTTAAGTAAAGAATCTTTTTTCAGGTCGTCGGCAGTAATGCCGTTCACTTCATCGAGGCGCATATTTACAATCGGTATCATTTCTTTCACCGGCATATCGAAATGCTTTACGAGGCTGGCCACGCTGTCTTTCTGGCTGCTTTGTATGTCGAACAACACCATGTTGGGCTGGTTTTCGGCCGCGGCTATCGTAACACGCGTGAGCAAAATAGATTGTATAAAAAACAATGTACTGATAAGTGCTGTGCCCAACCCGATAGCAATAATTAAAATGGTTGTTTGATTGTTGGGCCTGTATAAATTGGCTAATCCCTGTCGCCATAAATAACTCCATGAAGAAGGAAAAAATCTTTTGACAAGCCATATCAATAAACGCGCAATGGCAGCGAGTACTGCCAAAGCCAGCACGATACTTAATGTAAAATAAAATGCTTTTGTTAAGCTGCCTAGCTGAATCCATGAAAAGCCATACACAAATAAAATGATGAGAAGATATATTCCCCATTTCAACGAATCATTTTTAAACGTTGCTGGTTCAAACGAAGCGCGTAATGCCTGCAATGGCGATATTTTCCTTATAGAAATTAAAGGCAGCAGAGCAAACAAAACAGAGATGCCTGTTCCTAAAATAATTCCTTCTATGACAGCAGGCCACGAAATGCTGGTTGCAATTGTAACCGGAAGGAAATCTTTCAACACAACAGGTAAAAATTGTTGAACTACGACGCCCAAAACCGCCCCGGCCATAGAACCAATAAAACCAATACAAACAATCTGCAAAAGGAAAATAATAAACGCCTGCGAAGCCCTTGCACCAAGACACCGGAGGATGGCGATGGAATTTATTTTTTCTTTTACATACACATGCACCGCACTCGCAACGCCGGTGCAACCGAGCAACAGCGCGATAAAACCAACCAGCGATAGAAATTTTGTAAGGTCGGCAAAGGAGCGACCGGTATCTTCTTTCTGCGTTTCGATGGTATCATAGTTATAATCGTTTTCTTCAAGTGTGGGTGTTATCTGGTCGGTTAGTTTTTTTTCGTCTACCGCATGGTTGAATTTGAAATAATAATGGTAACTGATGCGGCTACCTTTTTGCATCAGGTTGGTGGCTTTCAGATAGCGTAAAGGAATATAGACGATGGGCGCTACAGAAGAAGAAAACCCCGTTTGTCCCGGCGCATTTAGTAGCCTGCCGGCTATCGCAAAAGTTACTTCTCCCACTTTTATTGAGTCACCGGGTTTAGCACCAAACTGCAACATTAAGGTTTCATCTACCAAAGCCTGCTGTTGATTTCTAAATGAGTTTGCAGCGGAAAGTGGTTGAGTTTCCAAAGAACCATAATAAGGAAATTGTCCGTTGAGCGCGCGTACCTGCACCAATCTTGTTCCGCCGGTTTTAGTAAACAAAATCATGGAGGCAAAATTTCTTTGTTCAGATTGTCGCCCACCCAGGGAATCCAAAATATGTTGAACAGAAGCAGTTGGCGGTTGGTTTCCTGATATCTCCAAATCAGCGCCCAGCAAGGAAGCCGCCTGGTTATTTACTTCGTCGCTTAAATTATTTCCCAACGAATAAATAGCTACCAACGCGGCGATGCCTAAAATAATAGAAGAGATAAAAAGAAAAAGTCGCGAACGGCTTCTGCGGCTATCGCGCCAAGCCATTTGCAACAGCCAGCGGAAATGAAGCGAATCAGGATTGCCGGTTATTTGTTTGTTTACTGTTATAGCCTCTTTCATCTTTTCTTTTTACTTCGTAATTTTCGGATCGGAACGCGTTAGCGGTCTGAACCATTTTAAGATAATCGTTCAGGCCGCCAAAGAAAGCGTCCCGACCTAAAAAAATCACTCAATCTTTTGTTCCTTTCTAATTATCGTTGGTTCATCTGAAAAAATCTTTCCACCTTTTAGATGGATGATCCGCTGGGTAAGCGCCGCCAGTTCACTATTATGTGTTACCAATATCAAGGTAGTTCCGGCTTCGCGGTTGAGGCCAAAAATAAGGTCAACGATTTTGTCGCTGGTTTCTGCATCAAGGTTCCCGGTGGGTTCGTCTGCAAATAAAACAGATGGGCGATTAGAAAATGCCCGCGCAATGGCAATGCGCTGTTGCTCGCCGCCGCTCAGTTGAGCAGGGTAGTGGTGGCTTCTTTCGGATAAGCCTACTTTGTCCAAAAACTCCATCGCTCTTGCCCGCACTTTTTTTTCTCCGCGAAGTTCTAAAGGAACCATCACATTTTCGATCGCTGTTAAAGTTGGCATCAATTGAAAATTTTGAAAGATAAAACCAACGTGCCTGTTCCGCACATAGGCAAGCTGGTCTTCATTTAGACTTTCCAAATGATTTTGTTGTAATTCTATGCTTCCCGATGTTGGCTGGTCTAATCCTGCACACAAACCCAGCAAAGTAGTTTTGCCGCTTCCAGATGGGCCAACGATAGCCATAGAAGCGCCTGCATCCACAGAAAATGAAATATTATCCAACACAGTTAAAAGGCTGCCACCGCTTTTATATTTTTTACTTACGTCGTGAAGAGAGAGAATCGTTTCCATTTGATTTTATTTAGCGCTAATTTAAAAATACATCAGGGTATCTTTGTAAGAGATGAGAAATTATGAATGAAAGTATTTAAAAAAAATAATTAATCTGTATCTAAATGAACAGTTATAAAAATATTACCAACAATTTAAATAAAAAATGAAGCTAGAATATTCCGGATGTGGCGGAATTTAAACCTTAGTAGAAATCCATTAAATTCCATGATCTACCTTATAACCTTATTTCAAATGAATTTAATACGGGAGGATTAGAATAAGGTAATAAGGTTACAAAATTATTAAAACTTTTCCTACTAAGGTTGTGTAGCAAAGCAATTAACACGATTTAGTTTTCGTCTATTATAAAAAAAATAATAAAACAATTTTTAATGATCAAAAATAAAAATCTTATCAACAATTTAAATAAAAAAAGACGTGCCATGGTTTGTGGGGACACAAGCCATTTTGGCGGAAATGCAATTGCACCGTCTTTTTTGCTGATTCTGTTTTTTGCCATCTTTTCATGCAATAATAATTCCAATGAATCAGCTCCAAAAAAACAAGAAGAGGCTGTAAAGAATAATCCAGTTGATTCTTCATCACAAAAGAAAAGTATTTTATTTTTTGGCAACAGCCTTACTGCCGGATATGGCGTGGATCCATCAGAAGCGTATCCCGCGTTGATACAGGATAAAATTGATTCATTGCGTTTGAATTATAAAGTGGTTAACGCTGGTGTAAGCGGTGAAACTACGGCAGATGGCGACAGCCGGATTGACTGGATCTTGAAACAGCCCGTGGATATTTTTGTTCTTGAATTAGGGGGAAACGATGGCCTTCGCGGTATCCCATTATCCGTAACAGAAAAGAATCTGCAATCCATTATTGATAAGGTAAAAGCAAAATATCCGGATGCAAAAATAATCCTCGAAGGTATCCAGATACCTCCCAACATGGGTGCAGATTACACAACGAAGTTTAAAGAAATATATCCAAGGCTGGCGTCGGAAAATAAAATTGAATTGCTTCCTTTTTTGTTGAAAGGTGTGGGCGGGGATCCAAAGCTCAACCAGCAGGACGGCATTCATCCCACCGCAGAAGGGCACAAGATCGTTGCGGAAAATGTTTGGGAAATTTTGAAACCAGATTTGTGAGTTAACGTAACAATGATTGTTCTCAGAAAAGATTTTAGGAATATCAATTCTTTCCATCCAAGATACTTCTTTGATCCTTTGGTGGGCTTGGTAGTCCATGTCATGAAGTAACTATCTCAATATTGCTGTAAAATTGTTTTTAAAAAAACAGTATCCATTTCAGGAAATTTTACGGGAGGCGCTGGGGAATCTGAATGCTCGTTTAAGTGCAATTCCCACCAGCCTACAGTATGCCACGTTCCTGATTTATACCCTATATTTTTATAATCAGCAATTTTGTAAAATCCCAACTTTTCATGAAACGAAATACTTTTCACATTGGGCAAAGTGATACCTGCGTAAACATTCCTGCATCCCTGGTATTTTAAAATCGACAACAACGAATTGTATAACGCTTTAGCAATTCCCGTATGCTGAAAATTTTCATGAACATATACAGAGCTTTCCGCACACCATTGATATGCGGCCCTTTCTCTGTGCTTTGTAGCGTATGCATACCCGGCAATGGTTTCATCTATCTCACATACAAGCCATGGCCAGTCTTGCTGGTAGGAGATAATCCGATGTTCAATGTTTGCAATGGTTGGTAATTCGGTTTCAAAGGTGACCGCCGTGTTTAAAATAAAAGGCGCATAAATTTCCAAAATGGAAGCAGCATCTTTTGGCGTTGCTAAACGGGTTAAAACCATAAATTAAAATTGAGAAAGGAAATTTTTTGCAGAACAAATTTAATTCGTCTTTAGATCAAATCAGTTATTTAGGTGCTGGATTATTTCGCAATGATGAAAAAATAAAAAACTACCTAACAGTTATGCGCGAAGGTTTTTCTGTTAGATAGTTTTTGGGGCTATAGACCCTGGTTTTTTTATTTGTTCAGGAATTGCTGTTCACCTTAGGTTGGTCCTGACTATTATTTGTTCCGGACTGGGGGTTAATCGTATTCATTGGTCTTTTATGATAGTTTTTTTCTACCTCTGCTATGGCCTTTTCACGTGCTGATTTCAGCTGAAGTATGTCCTGTTTCTTTTGATCACTGGAAATACTTTTATCTTTTTTTACAGCTTTAATTTGATACCTGTAGTCAGATTTTACGGCGTTAATTTGTGCGTTTAACCTGTATGAGGCCAAACTGCGGATGATTTTAAAAAACAATAAACCTTATTATTTGTTTGCCCACTGGGATGCGCAATTAACTATTTTGAAACCTGCTCCGTGCTATTCAGAGCTTCCCAGAGCATATCTTTTAATTCTACCAGGCCTTTATTCGTAAGGGATGAAATAAAAAGATGCGGAATGTTTTTTGGTAATTCTTTTTCGATGGCTTCCTTCAGCTCATCATCCAGCATATCGCTTTTACTGATCGCTATGAGGAATTTTTTATCTAACAGTTCCGGATTATATTCTTTTAATTCGTTGTGGAGTATTTTAAATTCTTCTCCATGGTCTTTGCTGTCGGCCGGGATTACAAAAAGCAAAACGGGATTGCGCTCGATGTGGCGTAAGAAGCGGTGCCCAAGTGCTTTACCTTCGGCAGCGCCTTCAATAATGCCCGGAAGATCGGCTACGCAAAAGCTTTTTTGATCACGGTATTCTACCATCCCTAACTGTGGCGTCAAAGTTGTAAAAGCATAATCAGCAATTTTTGGTTTTGCCGCGGTAATTACAGAAAGCAATGTTGACTTTCCTGCATTCGGAAAACCTACCAGCCCAACATCTGCCAGTACTTTCAATTCCAGCGAAACAAAACTTTCTTCTCCTTCTTCTCCGGGTTGTGAATGCTCCGGCGCCTGGTTGGTTGGCGTGGCAAAATGTGAATTGCCCTGTCCGCCCCGGCCACCCTGCATTAAAATCTTTTGCTCGCCGTCTTCTAATATTTCAACGGTTTTTTCGCTCCCTTCAATGGTAGCGATCGTTCCCAGCGGCACGTCAATTATAATATCTTTTCCATCGCGTCCCGTACAATTGTTTTTGCTTCCATTTTCACCATCGTCGGCTAAAATATTTTTATAATAGCGAAGATGTAAAAGCGTCCATAAGTTTTTATTCCCCCTCAAAATGATATGTGCACCGCGGCCACCATCACCACCATCAGGTCCGCCAAATGCAGTAAGTTTATTGCGCATAAAATGCCGGCTGCCAGCACCTCCATGACCACTCTTGCAAAATATTTTTATTAAATCTATAAAATTTGATTTGTCCATAAGCGGTAAAGGTCGCAAAGTTTAAGCATGAATTCATGGGTATTATTTCCTTCTTTCCTGAGATTGGCAGTAAACAAAGGAATTGTCTACATTTTGCATTTTTCGTCTTTTCGGGAGAAGTTTTCATTAAGATATAAACTGTTTCTAAAATAAAACTTTTGTCTTTTAGCTTTTATGTTTCTACTTTTACAGAACCAATATCTTTAAATAAGACTTCCTGTCAATCTCTAAAAGACATCTTTTTTCGTAAGCGCGATACTGTTAACCTCAAAGGGTTGGTTGTAGATTCTTCTTGTTTTGTCGAACCCCCATCGGACAATAAATAATATTAGTTAACCAGATATTAAACCCTAAGTGGAAATATCTCTTGCATCCTCAAACTTGAGTTATGAAAAAAAATTTACCAGCTAAAATATCACTCAAATGGGTTTTAGCACTTTTTGTTGCTCTTTCGTTGCCTTCCGTTAGTATAGGACAAAATTTGAAAATCAATGATTTTGTTTTGTTTGGTGGAGACGGAACTTATATTGGAAATGGTTGCTATTTCCAAAGACATGCTTCGCCGGATATCGACGGTGGTTCTGTGGGAAGTAATTCAATTATCCAAACAAGCAGCAACACAAATGTAAATGGGAATTTATACAGCGGTGGCATCATTCAACTGAATGACAATAATAACATCACCGGAAATATTACCGTAGGCAATTCAAACTCGTTATGGAATAACGTTTTATCAGTTGGTAAACACGCCTTGATCAAGGGCAATATTGATGTAAACGGAAATACATTTATAAGCAGCGGAAGTGTGAGCGGTAAATTGACGCATCCGGCAGGCACTACCTACAAAGGGCCGAATCCTGCAGGAGGAAACATAACCGGAACTCCTAATCTGCCTGGACTGCCTCAAATGCCCGCCATCACTAATTTTCCTGCTGCGGGGAGTAAAAATATTTCCTCTTCACAAACATTAAAGCCGGCTGCTTACGGAACTATTCAACTAGGAAATAATCAAACAATTACCCTGTCGGGTACCGGGATTTATATTTTTAAATCAATAAAAAGCTACGGTAGTAACAGTTTCGTTTTTGACTTTAAGAATGATCCTACCGGAACAATTAAAATTTATGTTTATGGCGATGTAGATTTAAATATTGTAAACTCAAGTATTAAAAATGGCGGAGAGGCAACAAGAATCTATTCTGAAACTCATGGTAATGGCGCTTCCTGCTGGTTTGGTAAATACGCGTGGATTTTAGCAAACTTACCCACACGAGGTGCTTCGTCGAACTGGCTTGGAACTGTATGGGCTCCTTACGGCGGTATTAATTTAGGTTCGGGTTCGGGACAAAGTTCTTATACCGGAGCTTTTTATACCACCAAAAAAATAAATATTCAAAACAATGTTTCAATAACTTACGCGCCTTTCGCTCAATGCAGTACTCCTGTTGCCAACGCGGGAAGCGACAGAGTATTGGACTGCACAACTTCAACGGTGAATTTGGATGGCACTGCTTCTTCTCAAGGATTGCAATATAACTGGACAGCTCTGAATAATGGAAAAATAGCTTCAGGGGCTACCACCTTAACACCAACGGTAAATGCAGCTGGAACTTATGTCTTAACCGTAACTAACCCGGCGGGTGGTTGCTCGGCTACCGATACAGTAGTTGTATCATTTAACCATTGCATTCTGCCGTATTATCCACCACCAGAAGGAGGAAAGAATACTGATCTAATTGGTGCGGAATTGAATTCGTTGGCTGAAAACTTTGGTTATGTGGCTGATACAACTCAAAATATTTTCATACTGATGCAAGATAGTGTGATGATAGATGTTATTGCAAAAATGGGTAACTACCAGGCAGCATTAGCGCTTGTGCAGACTCCCGATTTGGGAATGACAAATTTGATTGATAATGGCCCCAACACCCTTATCATTTCCGGTAAGTTTCCTATTAAAAATCTTACTAAATTAAATAGTCACGGTGATTTGATTGATTACTGCCGACCTATTTTCCCATCGATTGGTAACGCAGGAATCGTTACCAGCCAGGGTGATACTGCCATGCAATCCTATATGGTACGAGGCGGATACGGACTTTCCGGTGCAGGCGTAAAGGTGGGTGTGATATCTAACAGCTACAATACTATTCCCGGAAATCCGGCACAAACAGATGTGTTAAACGGAGATTTGCCAGGCATTGGAAATACAGACAACCCTAATCCTGTAGAAGTGTTGAAAGAGTATCCTTACGGTACGGCCTCCGATGAAGGAAGGGCTATGTTGCAAATAGTTCATGACGTTGCGCCGGGCGCGAAGCTTGCTTTCAGGACTGGGTTTATTAGTGCGGGCGATTTTGCTCAGGGTATCAAAGAATTGCAACAAGATGGCTGCAATGTGATCGTAGATGATGTCACTTATATTACAGAACCATTCTACCAGGACGGCGTGGTAGCGCAAGCGGTTGATTCTGCAGCCGCTAAAGGAGTTGCTTACTTTTCTGCTGCCGGCAATTATGGCAATCAATCTTACGAAGGAGTTTTCAACCCCGCACCGGCACCAAATGGTATCACAGGAACCGCACACAATTTTGGCAATGGGGATATTTATCAAACCATCCAGCTTCCTCCTGGAACCTATACTGTGGTGCTGCAATGGGAAGATGGAATTTATTCTACAGGCCAGACACAGAATGGTACTCAAAATGATCTGGATATTTACCTGACTGATAATAACGGCAACGCGCTATTTGGTTTTAATAGAAACAATATCGGCGGCGACCCAATAGAAGTATTGCCATTTACCGTAACCCAGGCTACAAAGACTAACATTATGATCGTGAGGGCTGCAGGAACCGGTAATGTAAGATTTAAGTATGTCTTCTTTAGAGGTAATGGGGTGACCAGTAAATACAATTCGGGCACATCAACTATTGTAGGCCAGGCAGATGCTGCAGGTGCTATGGCTGTGGGTGCAGTTCTTTATACAAACACACCCGCCTACGGAGTAAACCCACCAACAGTGGCATCTTTCTCTTCCACTGGCGGAACGTTGGTGAATGGCGAGGTAAGAAACAAACCCGAATTCTGCGCGCCAAATGGAGTAAATACTACCGTTAATATGGGCGGCCAGAATATTGACGGAGATCAATTCCCTAACTTCTTTGGCACATCGGCTGCTGCACCACACGCTGCCGCCGTAGCTGCCTTACTAATTGAAGGGAAGAAAAAATTTGCAAATGAGGTATTAATACCTGATAGTGTAAGATCAATATTAGAACGTACCGCGACTGATATGGGTGCGCCTGGTTTTGATTACAACACCGGTTACGGATTTATACAGGCTAACGCGGCTATGCAAACTTTTGCTTCGCCAAGTCCTCAAATCATAAAACTGGTGCGCCCCGATACTACTATCCAGGCGGGTTCTCAACCAATCAACGTAACCATTCAGGGGCAGTTTCTGAACGGGAGCTCCAAAGTAATATTCAGGGCAGATACACTAAATACGACAGTCATCAGTAGCACGGAGGTTACAGCTACTATTCCCGCATTTATCGGAAACCCTGCTGTGCATGTTTATACGCCATCGGTTTCATCAAGTGGTCTGGATGGAGGCGCGTCCGATTCATTATATTTCCATTCGGCTGTTAAAAAAATAATAACTATCACAGCGGTTGATCAAACCAAGAAATACGGTGAAAAAATTCCTTCATTTTCTTCGACTATTTTAGTAGATAGTGTTCCATTGGCGAACACGACATTTACCTTAAAAGATTTAGGACTTGATACCGTTAATTATACAACGACCGGTACCAATATGAGTAATGTAGGATTGTATGTTATAAAACCTGCGATGAAAAATTTTGCGCCCGGAGATTCTAACCTCGTCGCGCTGAATGAACTGTACAAATATGTTTTCAACAATGCAGTGCTTGCTATAACACCAATGCCGCTTGTAATTACGCCAAGAGATACTACACTTACTTACGGTAATAAAATATCCGGCATTAGTTATAATTATACTTATGGTGATTCGCTGATTGCCGAAACAGACAGAAGCGCTTTCTTAAACTCGCTGCAAGAAAGCTACCATCAAAACCTTGTAAACGATGCCATAGCATTGGTAGATGCACGAGCACTTGTAAATGCGAGACCTTTGGTAAATGCGGATCTCACAAACCTCAGCTTCTTAACAAGTGCGAGAGCGTTGGTGAACGCCCGCCCGCTAGTAAATGCGAGACCTTTGGTAAATGACGCAACCCTATTTGACACCACCAATATCGTGGATGTCGCCACAGCTTCAGTCTTCAATTATGAAGCATCGCCAGACACTACTACATTGGTAAGTGCGCGACCTTTGGTAAACGCAAGGGCATTAGTAAATGCAAGAGCATTAGTGAATGCCAGGGCTTTGGTAAATGCCAGGCCTCTGGTGAACGCCCGCGCGTTGGTAAATAGTTCTACTGTGAGCGATACCAGCAATTCAAATGTGGCGATAATTATTGATGCGGCAGATGTATCCGCTCCGGAAACAGACACGTTAACGGGTTTCAAATCTATTAATCTAATAACAGGCATCACTGCGGGAAACAATACCATTGTTCCGGGAGCCTTCATGTCTGATAATTTTGATATTAGTTATGGCCTTGGTAAATTAACTATTTTGCCTGCTCCGTTGACCGTGAGAACTGATAGTTCTACAGTGGTATACGGTATTCAAATACCTCCATTTACGTCAAAGATTACCGGCTATCAATACCAGGACAATGCAGATTCTGTCTTTGAGAAAGGTGCTGTTAATTATAGTCTGTCAAACACTGCAAATGGCCAGGTTCTTTCGTCAAGTGTAACTGCCGGTAAATTTAATATCGTTCCTTCAGGGTCGATCATACAGCCGTCGAATTACACGGTACAATATATAAATGGGTTATTGACGGTAAATAAAGCAGTGTTAACTGCACAGGCTGTTGATACATTTAGGACATACGGAGATAGTGATCCATCATTTAGAATTTCTTACAGCGGTTTTTTAAACGGCGACGGACCTTCAAATGTTACTGCTCCTACAGCATCTTCTTCTGCTTCGGTTAATTCGAATGTGGGAGTTTATCCGATTTCTTTGTCCGGAGGCAGCGCTGATAATTATACTTTAGTTTATAAAAATGGCAATCTTACCATCAAAGCTGCGAAACTGGTGGTAAAAGCAGACAACAAAACCATTTCATTATTTAGTCCTCTGCCGACACTTACTTCTACTATTTCAGGCTTTAAGAATGGTGATGAAAGTACCGTCATTAGTGGGCCAAAATATAAAATAAGTCCGAACTTCTTCAGCTGGTTCCCGAGTGTTTTCAGCATTACTCCTTATGCGCTAAATATTTCGAATGCGTCTAATTATAGTATTAGTTATCAGCCGGGAACTTTATGCGTGGTATGGTGGTACTGTCCTCCAAGTTCGAATAACAAATCGCGCATTTCAGTTTACAACAATCCAATTGTTGCAAGAAGTGCTGATCCAATTAGCAATAGCGTGTTGGTAACAAATCAATTGACCCAAGGTCAGCCAACCGTTACCTATCAAAATGGAAATAATGGAACTATGGCTATACCGTCAAACATCACGCTTTCAAAAGATAACATGCTTGATGAAACTTACACCACGTCTGTGTTCCCTAATCCAACGAATGGAGTGGTGACTATCAGAGTAAATGATGCAAGCTTGTCAAACAAGGGTATCATGATAACAGATGCAGACGGGAAAATTTATTCTTCCGGAAGTGTAAAAAATGTTTATGCTAATAGTGTGGTTTTGGATTTGTCCGGTTTCAGGAATGGCATATACTTTGTAAAAATAATGGTAGATGGAACTTATAAAACATTCAGAGTAATTAAATTATAGACATCAAATCTGAGTGAGCAAAAACAAAAACAAAAGAGGAAGAAGTGTTATAATTTCTTCCTCTTTTAAATTTTCTTCACCGCTGAAAAATAAAATATTTAACTTAGGCGTGAAAGTTATATTCCTAAATGAACAAAAGAAATTTATTTTTCTGTTTTCTTCTCCTTCTTCTTTCCATTCAATCGCATGCTCAGAAAGACCGTATAGACAGTTTAAAAAAAGAATTATCTGAGGCCAAGGATGATAGCAGTAAGGTCAATTTTTTATTAGCATTAAGCAAAGAATTTTTTAGTATTTCGCCAGAGGAAGCTATGGACTATGCGTCCCAGGCAAAAGAAGTAGCCATAAACGGAAAGTTATACTCACAGCTCGCTTATGCTTATAAAACTATAGGAATGGTAAATTATAACCAGGCAAGCTATGTTGAATCACTTGGGAATTATGACAAAGCGCTTTCCATATTTGATTCGTTAGATGACAAAGCAGGAGTGGCAAACATACTGAGCAATGAAGCGTCTTTATACTTTAACCAGGCTGATGATGAAAAGGCGTTGGAGTTGAACTTGAAATCGCTTAGCGTTGCTGAACAAATAAATGATACCCTTAGAATATTAACTACTCTTCAGAACATCGGAGCCGTCTATTCTAACAAGCCTTCTACGCTAAATAAAGCGGTGGATTATTATTTAAGGGCATTACCAATGAGTGAATCGTTGAAGAACAATGATGCCATTGGCACAATCGCGGTAAACCTTGGAGAAATTTATCTTGCTAAAGGAGATGCAGATTCCGCTCTGATGTATTTTCAAAAATCGTTACAGGCATACCAGGGGTCAGAAAACATACCTTACACGCTCAACGATATTGGGAAGGTATATCAATTGAGAAAGGATTACGACAAAGCGATTAAATATCACCAGGAGGCGTTCGATATTTCTCAAAAGTTGAATGCAAAAGTGGACATGGGACAGTCATTACTCAACCTTGGCGATACATATATGAGCCAGGGAAATACTCCCAAAGCCATTGATTACTATCTACGTTCGGAAGGTATTTTAAAAAAAATAAGTGACGCTAATTATGATCTGGAAAAAGCTTATAAAGGACTTGCTTATGCTTATTCGAGCACAAATGATTTCCGGAATGCATTTAGATATGAAACATTATTTACCGGTGTAAAAGATTCTCTTTACAACCTGGGTATCTCAAAAGCAATAACCAGCCTACAGTTGAATTTTGATATTCAGAAGAAGCAAAACCAGATTGACTTATTGAAGAAAGATCAGGTGCTTTCGGACCTGGAACTAAAGAAGCAAAGATTGGCCAAGAACGCGCTTATGATTGGGCTGGGATTGCTATCACTCATAGCAGTGATACTATACAGAAACTACAGAAACAAAATTAAAACCAATAAAATTCTGGATAGCCGGAATGCTCAAATTCAACATTTGCTTTTAAATATTTTACCGTCGGAAGTAGCACAGGAACTTCAGAATAGTGGTAATGCCACGCCACGCTATTATGAAAAAGCGTCGGTACTTTTCACAGACTTCAAAGGCTTTACAAAACTTGCGGAAAACCTGTCGCCGTGGGAGGTTGTATCTGAGCTCAATGATTATTTTATGGCTTTTGACGATATCATTGAAAAGTATGAGCTGGAAAAAATAAAGACCATTGGTGATTCTTATATGTGCGCGGGAGGTATCCCCACAGAGAATGAATCTCATTTTATAAAAATCATAAAGGCAGGCCTTGAAATGCAGCAATATATTTCCAAGCGAAATTTAGAACGCGATACGACTGGCATGCCAAAATGGGATATCCGTATTGGTGTTAATACAGGACCTCTGGTTGCCGGAGTAGTAGGCAAAAAAAAATATGCTTACGATATATGGGGCTCTACGGTAAACGTAGCCAGCAGAATGGAAAGCAATGGAGAACCCGGTCGTGTAAATATATCAGCTGCTACTTATGAGTTGGTCAAAGATCATTATAAGTGTACCCATCGCGGTAAAATATTTGCAAAGAATATCGGCGAGATTGATATGTATTTCGTGGACGAGGAATTAAATTAAAATCATTAATAAAAGTTGGTTTACTGTTTTTGGTGTAGTTGCATTCCCGTTCTTATTCCAATCCAGATTGGGTAAAGCATTGTTGTGATTTGCATTTTCGTACAGTGCGTTTTTCTCACAATACACATTCTTTCCATTTGTTTCTAATCAGTTCCTGGCTGCTGAATTTTTATTCCTTCGTTTTTCTATTTTATCACATCCAGAATTTTCCCGATTATGAAAATGGTTTTTCAAATACTGGCATAAGTTTGTATGACATAAATATGACAAAATGATGAAAGAGAAAAATTTTGTAGCTATAAACTATATACAATGTAACGCTGACTATAAACAGCGTTTTGAAGAATTGTTTGGCTCGCGTGCAAAACAAATAGATACTATGCCCGGTTTTGTGGATATGCAGGTACTTCGCCCCTCAAAAGAAGGCGACGCATATTTAATTGTTAGCCATTGGGAAAATGAACTATCCTTTAAAGACTGGACAAAATCATCAACTTTTCTGGAAGGTCATAAGCGTGGCTTTGCTGACCTGGCAAAAGCTAAAGCCGAAGGAAAAGAAGTTCCGATGAAGAGTGATTTTAAAACCTATGAGATCATCGCCCGTTAAAAATTAATGATTATGATGGCAGCAGAAAAAAACAAAAAATCAATCATAACCTGGATAAAAAGAATAGGCTTTTGGGGATTTCTGTTCTTTCTTGTAAAAGGACTTGTTTGGCTCTTGGTAGGATATTTTATTTTGAAATAGATAGGTGGTTGAAGAGGGCTTTAAAAACAATCGTCGGGAAGATGTTTACCACCATATTGTTCCTTTTTCTGACTTCATTGTCTCATGGAGTCAGGTAGAAATCATTGCCTCATTTAATCTGAAGCTTCTTATTCGACTCAACATGCTATCTGCCGTCTAGAAATTTGATTCGTCCGATGACTGTTGCTTATTTTTTTTGATCTTTTTGAGCGCTTTTTCTTTGAAGAATCCATTTTAGGCCTGCTACGCCACAACATAATTGAAAAAATAAGAAGGACTGCAGACAAACTAAATATAAAAATATCTAAGTAAAGAGTTTTCATACGTTTTTGAGGGTTTAAATTCCCACAACAAAAATGGAAAAACTAGTTGATGTATTGCCGCTTTTTCGATGATGGGTCGAAAGCTTTCGACTAAAAGAACAAATTGTGCGATCAGCTAATTGCGCAAATGTTAGGTATTACAACGTTTTTAGACGGCCTCTCAATATACATGGCGGCTTTTGATCTTTACGATCATACTGGATTTATAGCATAGCGTTAGATTTTGTCATTTATATTGAATCAAAATCTGGATTATTTATTTGTTTATTGCAAACAATGAATGATCGGCATTTTCAGATTACACGATCGCTATTTCTTAACCTGAATTATTTTTTCATTCTTCGCAATTAATTTTCCAATAGGACTGGCAAATTTTTCCAATCCGAATCGGCTGAAGATTTCTGACAGTTCATTTAACGAAGCAGAGTTAACGGCAATCAGTAACCCTCCGTTTGTTTGCGGGTCCGGTAAAATAGAAAACGCCTCCATTACATTCACGCCTTTTTCAAAATTAATTTTTTTACTGTAGCTGTTCCAGTTTCTGTAAGTAGCATCAGGGACAATCCTCTGTGCCAGATATTCTTTAGCACCTTCAATCATATTCAGGTTAGAATAATTGATCTCTGCCGATAAGCCACTTCCTTCTGCCATTTCTATCAAATGTCCTGCAAGTCCAAAGCCGGTTACGTCAGTCATTGCGGAAATGCCTTTTATGTTACCTAACGCCTGTCCAACGGAATTCAAAGAAGTGAGTTGCTCTATTAAATTCGGTAAATGTTCATCCTTCAATACGTTTCTTTTTTGTGCAGTCGATAAAATCCCTACCCCAATAGGCTTGGTTAAGAAAAGTAAATCTCCCTCCTGAGCCGTATCGTTTTTTTTAAGGTTATTTGCAGAAACAATCCCATTTACTGCGAGTCCAAAAAAAGGTTCGGCAGAATCTATAGTATGCCCTCCCGCCAAAGCGATTCCGGCTTTTGCACAAATATTTCTTGCGCCTTCTATTACTTTTTTTGCCAGCGATGCGGGTAATTTTTCCACCGGCCAGCCCAGTAATGCAATAGCGAGTATTGGTTTGCCGCCCATGGCGTAAATATCACTGATCGCGTTGGCAGAAGCTATTCGGCCAAAATCGAAGGCGTCATCGACTATTGGCATAAAGAAATCCGTCGTAGAAATTAAAGCATTTCCATCTCCCAAATCATACACGGCTGCATCGTCTTTGCTGCTATTGCCTACCATTAGATTGTTATCGGGAAAGGTAAATTGCGAATGGAGAATTTCGTCCAGTACCTGTGGGGCTATCTTGCAACCGCAGCCCGCACCTCGGGAATATTGCGTAAGTTTTATGGCTTCGTTATTTTTAGTAGGTTCCAATTAGTTTTTCTTTTGTCGGACCAGTTTTATTTCAGCATTTTTTTTCAGGTCACCTGTGAAAAATATTTCATAATTTTTTTCGCCATCACGAACTACCAATAACCCGGTATTTGGAGGAATGGTTCCAAGGTTTTCTGCGTACATGATGACATTGATGGTGTCACCCATTTCCGGAGACAGATAGATAGTTTTATTAGTAGGTGTTACCAACAACCCTACCCGTGGCATCACTACCTGGCCATTCAGCAAAACACTTACTGTATCGCCATCAATGATTCCATTATCAA
>DATCFI010000126.1:0-2803 GCA_036509585.1 Hanamia sp.
CAACGAACATGGCTATGAATTTTTAGACCAAAAAAGAAAAAGAAAAGTAAAGGAAATGCGAAAGCTTATTCATAAGTTTGATATAAAGACCGACGAATTAGGGTTGCAACTCAGCGGCTTATAAAACGTTAGTCAGAAGCATGTGCGATAGAGTGCAATCTGTAGCTATATTTGTGTCATTTATTTTATTAGAATTCAATTTACACATTTTTAACTCTTTAAAAAAATACTTGTCATGGTAAAATGTATTAATCGTGAAACAATAAATAACCTCGGACATGCACTGCTTCCTTTATTCATTCAACCCAGGGAAGATGCTTTGGAACCGGGTCCCAGAGGCGTAAATATGCGGGTGTTGGTAAAAAGCTCACAAACAAATTATCAATTTTCATGTGTGGAGCTAGTTATGTCACCCAAAAAAATGGGTCCGGTTCCGCACGTTCATGCTCATCTCGACGAAATTTCTTATGTGTTGGAGGGTACATTAGGTGTGATGGTAGGCGAAGACTTTAAGGAAATAAATGCCGGAGGTTTTTCGTTGCGACCTCACAGCATCATACATTCATTTTGGAATCCGTCTGAGCAACCTTTACGTTTTTTAGAAATTTACTGTAATCAGAATTTCGATGATTACCTGGAAGACTTATTTTTTAACAGGATTGCTTACATGACAAAACACAATCTTAAAGCTGATGACCCTTTAATTTCAAAATGGGCAAAAGAGCTTCATGATGAATTTGGGTTGACCTCCTTCCCTGAACAGGGTAACGCAATAATAGAAAAGTTTGGATTAATTCCTTAAATTATTGAGGCTTCGAAAAGTGATTTTACTTTTACTGAGATTACTTAGCTAACATTTCAATTTGAACTTTAATCAAAACTTCAACATCTATAGAAATGCCTGCACACAACAAAAATATTTGCAATAGCAGGGACCGACGGAATGCAGGCTCAACATTTGTAACCAGTCAACTTTTTTCAGCACGGGTCACAAGCGATTTCATCAACAAAAAATATTGAAGCTGTAAATTTTCATCTTAATGCGGCATTGAAATATCTTTCTGATAAGCAAAGCCCAGTTTATAGAAATTCGATTAAAGAATCAGTAAGCGCTGTTGAGGCAATTTGTAAAATCTATACTAAAAATCAAAAATCTACATTAGGTGACGCTTTAACAAAACTCGAAAAGGAAGGCTCAATTCATCCTTCTTTAAAAAAAGCATTTTCTGCGTTATATGGATATACCAGCGACAGTGGTGGAATTAGACACGCGCTAATTGAAAATGACAGACAAGTTGACTTTCACGAAGCGAAGTTTATGTTGGTAACGTGTACATCCTTTATAAACTATATTTTAAGCAAAATGAACTAAAATTGCTACTTACAATGCTTAAATGGTGTTTAATTCTTTTTTTCTCAGGAACGTCTCCGGCACGGGACGTTCCGTTAATTAAATGGCAACAGTAAACCAACATTTAATTGGTATTGTTATTTTGTAAACGCAACGTCCACTTCGTGAGACGTTGCTGAGAAGAAAATATTGGGCTGACGTTCGGGCGAAAAGTTCATTGAATGCCAGCGCAGCAGCAAGCCCTAAACGTACGTCCTCCTAAACGACATTTACACATCTTTAAACATTCATAACTTTGCTGACCGAATAGTTTATTCTTTCAATCTATTATTAATCATGTTTGACACTTTCCGAAAATATTTAGAAGATAAAATTGCTTTAACCGACCAGGACTTTGAGTTGATTGAATCGGTTTCATCATTCAAAAAATTGCGGAAACGACAATATCTTTTACAGGAAGGAGATGTTTGCCGCTTTAATGCTTTTGTATGCAGGGGTTTTCTGCGCTATTATTATGTGGACCATAAAGGGCAGGAACACATTATGCAGTTTGCCCCTGAAAATTATTGGACAGGAGACAGAGAAAGTATGGATTCAGGTTTGCCTTCAAAATATAATGTTGATGCTATTGAGGATAGTGAAATTTTATTGCTAAAGAAAGAAGACTTTGAACTCATTTGCAACACAGTTCCCGCCTTCAATGATTTTGTAAATAAAACGCTTAAAAAAAATGTCCTGGTTTTGCATGAACGGATTCATGCCAGCCTATCTCTTTCTGCAGAAGAAAAATACAGCAACTTTATTTCAAAATATCCTTCAATCAGCAATCGTGTGCCGCTGCACATGATTGCATCTTACCTCGGTATATCTCCTGAAACTTTAAGCAGGGTAAGAAGCCAATCCACAAAGAAATAATTAATTTTTATTGATTGCTCTTGACAAATGTCAAGGGCTTTTTCCTTCAAATGTCATTGGAGTAGGCTGCTTGATGCCTGCACCTTTGTAACATTAAATAATCAAAAAACAATAAAAAAATGAGAACAACAAAATGGTTACTCGACCCGGCACACAGTGAATTGACTTTCAAAATCAAACATCTTATGATCAGCAACGTTTCCGGTGCGTTCAAAAATTTTAGCGCAAAGGTAGAAACCGAAGAAACGGATTTCAGTAAGGCAACTATTAGCCTCACAGCCGAAATGAATTCTATTTCTACCAATAATGAACAAAGGGATACCCACTTGCGCAATTCAGATTTCTTTGAAGTGGAAAAATTCCCTCAGATGAAGTTTACATCTACCCGAATTGAGCAAACAGACGACGAATCGTTCAACCTGTATGGAAATTTGACCATAAAAGGCGTTACAAAACCGGTAAAGCTCAAAATGGAATATAATGGAATAGTGAAAGATCCACAAGGACAAGAAAAAGCAGGTTTTTTTGTGAGCGGAA
>DATCFI010000127.1:0-4722 GCA_036509585.1 Hanamia sp.
ATATAACCCAATAAAGCGCCAAAAAGCAAGCCCCCAAAAGCCTCCCGGATAAAAAGCCATATGATTTGCCAGATAGAAATATTTTCAGATCCAATTTGGGCGATCTGGTAAAAGGCGATAAACAAAACCACCCCAACTCCGTCATTGAACAAACTTTCGCCACTGATCTTTGTCTCAAGTGAAGATGGGATGCCTGCTTTTTTTAAAATCCCTACTACGGCGATCGGGTCTGTTGGTGAGATCAAAGCACCAAATAAGAGGCAATAAAGAAAATTGACAGAAAGTCCGAAAAGTGAAGTGGTCCAATAAAGCAAAGCGCCAATCACGAAAGTGGAAATAATCACTCCAATAGTCGCAAAAGTGATGACAGAAACGCGTTCTTTCTTCAATTTTTTCGAATCGATATGAATGGCCGCTGCAAAAAGGAGAAAACTGAGCATAATACGCAACAGCACTACCTGGAAATCGATCAGACGGGTCGCGTGAGTAATTTTAAGGAAAAATGCAGGAAAAATAACACCGATTCCCACGATAACTAATGAAGCCAGCAAGGAAATAAGCATGATTCCAATGGAACCAGGCAGCTTGATAAACCGGTGATTGATATAGCCGAAAATAGCTGCCAGCACCATTATCAACGTGATGATATTGTATATTTCCATTAATTATTTATCGATAAAACGTGGTTGAAATATAAGAAAAATTTTTCACGGGCAGTAAACGAACAAATAAAGAGGATTCTTATTTAAGGCTATTTTGATAATGGTTGTTCTGGTATGGTCACAAAAATTCCAAAGGCAGTAAACAAACAATTAGCCTGGAATTGTATTTTCTTCCCCAGGCTAAATTATTTGCAACAATCTTTTTCCCTAACAAATATGGATTTGAACATCTTCCATAAAAAATTGCCTGCGTTATGTAGGAAAGTCATTTTAATTTTTTTTGAACACTTTAAAGTTACCTCTTAAAATTTCCACACACTATTTTTTAGAAAATTATTCCTAAAATCACAAGTGTCAAATATTGGTCATTTCGTAGATCGGATCCAGTGGAGTTCCGGCTTCCATTTCAAAAACAGGATTAATAATTCCATCCCGGAGGTCGTAGACCCAACCATGCAAGTGAGGTATATGATGCTGTTTCCAGGCATTTTGTATGATAGAAGTCTTGGCCAAATTCATCACCTGTTCTTTTACATTCAATTTCGTAAGTAAAGCGTGTTTTTCTTCGTGAGTAGGCGCCGCATCTATTTCATCGCGGTGAGCACGATATACGTTTTTAATGTTCCATATCCATTGATCCATCAGGCCGTAACTCTGGTTAGACATGGCCGCGGAAACTCCGCCACAATTATGATGACCGCAAACAATGATATGGCGGACATTTAGAATTTCAACCGCAAATTGTAAAACGCTTAACAGGTTAAAATCAGTCGGCACCACGAGATTTGAAATGTTGCGGTGAACGAAAATTTCACCGGGATGAGTACCCGTAATTCTATCAGCAGGAACACGGCTGTCGCTGCAACCTATCCATAAAATTTCAGGGGATTGCAAATCAACCAGCCGCTGAAAATATTTCGGATCTTCTTCGAGTTGGCTTGCTGCCCATTCACTGTTGTTTTTTAAAAGTTTTTTGTATGCTTCCATTATTTTCGATTTAGAAATTAGGATTTCGGAATAGTGACTTAAACTACGCCAGGTTTCTTGATTTAAATTTGTTTTATTCTTTTGAATTTATCCAGGTTTAAAAATACCCTGAACGTCTCACATCATTTATCATATGAAGAATCATGGGTTCAATCCTCCACACACACTGATCACCTGGCCGGTAATATAGGAACTCATATCACTTGCCAAAAATAAGGTGACATTCGCGATTTCTTCAGCACTGCCAAACCGCCCCAAAGGAATTTTTTCCAAAAAGGATTTGGCTGCCTCGCCTTCTTTTAAATAATGGGTCATATCTGTTTCAACAAATCCGGGTGCTATTGCATTGCAGCGGATATTCCTGCTGCCGAGTTCAACAGCGATCGATTTGGTGAAGCCTATAATTCCCGCTTTGCTGGCCGCGTAGCTGCTTTGTCCCGCATTTCCGCGCATTCCAATAATAGAACTCATGTTGATGATGCTTCCTTTCCGCGCTTTCATCATCGGGCGAATGACCTGCTTGGTCATATTGTAAACACTTTTCAAATTGGTTGTCATCACGTCATCCCATTGATCAGGCGTCATTCTAAGCAGCAAATTATCTTTTGAAATTCCAGCGTTATTTACCAGGATATCTATTGTTCCAAATTCTTTGATCACTTCATTCACCATTTTCTCCGATTCGGAAAAATCGCCGGCATTGCTTTTAAAAGCCCTGGCTTTCACACCAAAAGATTGTAATTTTTCTTCCAGAGCTTTTGCTTTTTCCTCGCTACTTACATAGAAGAACGCAATGTGGGCTCCACTTTCCGCAAGTTTTAAAGCAATGGCTTCCCCGATTCCACGGCTGCCACCGGTTACAATAGCTACTTTGTTTTCAATCAATTTCATAAAGAATTTGTTGTCTAAAATGAATGATTCAGATTATTATGATTGTTGCAAAGGAAAGCGCATTTTTTTTATTTAATAGAATAAATCGTTTAAGTCGTGAAAGCCTTATGATAGAAGGGAGCAGTCTTGATCATCCTTACCACAAGGTTGTGAAATATAGTGTTACCAAATCCCCGTCTGTTAAAGCGATAGAAGAATTCGTTCAAATATGCCTGCATGTGTTTTTCACTACATTTATGATGGATTCCTCTTAACCATGATTTCAAATTCATTATCACGTTATGAAGCTCCGGAAACTTTTTTCCTTTGTTTGATTTAATCATTTCTATTTCCCATTTTGATTGTAAGGGAGAATATCCACTCCATTGGTCAGTTCTAACTTCTGCATTTTCCTTTGAAATGTGATCGTCAAAAATTTTCTCTAATTCCTCACTGCTGTAATCATTGATCACTCTTCCATAAGCTCTTCCCACTTCTCCATCTTCTCTAATTTCTACCGCTATACTGATAAGCTTTTTATCTCCTTTGCTCCGCCCTTGGGCACCTTCATCCTGGCCGCCAATGGCCATTTCATCGACATCTACCCGTTTTTCTAAAGGATTTAAACCGCTGGATGCCATTGCCTCTTGTATCTTTCGTTTAAATGCCCAGCATGTCATCTGTCGCAAGTTCAGTTCTCTCGACAATCCCCATGAAGACATTCCTTTTTTACTTACAGATACCCGATAACAAATATGAAACGCCTTGAGCAATGGAAACTTTATTTTATGAAAAACAGTTCCTGCTGTTGGTGATTCTTCATATCCACATTTCTTGCAGCGTATATTGTTTGAACACTTGCCTTTCCAAAATTCAGTGCCATTACACTTCTTACACTTTATTCCATTATTCCATTTTATATCCATTAAATACAATAGGCAATCTGCATCGCTTTGAAAATGTTTTGTAAATTCTATTAAGCTCATTCCTGTAAACATGACTAATTATTTTAGTCAAATATACTAATTTAATTAGTTGAAATCAAATGTTTTATTACTCATCACGACCTATCCGCTTTATTCTATAAATTAAAACTGCCGGTCAAAGAATGGCCGGCAGTTTTTCAATTCAATAATTGCTTTATTTATTCTTTTACAAATTTGGTCGTTTTGGTTTCTGAAGGAGTGATTAATTGTACAAAATAGGTGCCCTTTGCAAAAACAGAAACATTGATGCTTTGCATGCGCGATGAATTGGTGGCGCTGTATTTTTGTTGATAAACTTGCCTGCCATTGTTATCCATAATTTTTAGAGCAGCTGTTTCTGACGAGGCTGTACTAAATATTATGCTCACCTGATCGTGAACCGGATTTGGATAAACCCTCAGAACTGTTACCGGACCATTTAATTTTACAGATTGAACCTGCGAGTAATTGTATTTTTCATCTTTATCATTTAATTGCAAACGATAGAATAAAACATCGGCACCCGCATTAAGATATTCTTCGTCATTGTAAGTATACGATTTCTCAATTGAGCTGTTTCCGGCAGCGTCAACGCTTCCAATATCAGAAAAGTGAATTCCATCAACGCTTCTCTGAATGACGAAATTCTTGCTGTTGATTTCTGTAGCTGTCGTCCAATTTAGCTTTACGGCTTCTTTTTGTAAGGTTGCTTCAAAGTTTACAAGCCGCACAGGTAATACGTTAGCCGAGGCATTTATTTTATAAAGATCAGTGTAATTATCTGTGCTATTTCCATTGTCAGCAGTTGCAAATAAATTGCCGTTGAAGATAAAGGAGTAATCAGGATTAGAAGAACCGATACCTGGGTTTATATCAGCAACCATTTGCGTATTAGCTGTTGTTCCATCAGTGAACCAGGGTTCTACTCCATGAGTCAGGTCATTTGCAGAAAAATATAAGCCGGTTTTTGTATAGAAGTAACTCTCACCGGAAACGCCACCAGTTTGACCACCAATTGCTTTGACCAGCGCTGTGCCTGCGTAAGTTCCATTGGTTTTCCAGAGTTGAGTTCCATTAGTTCCGTCATCAGCTTCAAAATAAATATAGCCGTTTAATAAAGTACCTCGTTGATAAAAATCAAAAATACTTCCCGTATTCAGGATTTTGCTATAATCATAAACCGGGTAAAGTATTGGGTTCGAACTTGCACTTCCGGGATTAATATCTTTTATCATTAC
>DATCFI010000128.1:0-26908 GCA_036509585.1 Hanamia sp.
AAGTATGCGAGCCCTTATTGATTACCATCTTAAGTTGTTCAACTTCAGCCTTTGTTAGTTTGATTGTATAGCGTATCATTTGGAAAATTGTTTGCCAAATATACAACATTATACGTCATATCATACTTAACTTAACAGTAGTATATTCTTCTGCTAATCGCACTTGGATCCTATTTGGGCTTACTATTAGGCATTATCAGATATTAAAAAACCAATATCCTGTTTTTAGAACTAAAGCCCTGTTACATTATAAATCAATTTATATATAAGTCACTGCTGTCAAAAATTTTAAACAGGTACCAGAATTTAAATTAAAATTCCGGTTTTTTGTTGCTCTGCTGCGTATATAGGAGCAAAATAACGGGGCACTTAAAAAAAATTAAAAAGATTTACTTATATAATACAATAATTCATAATTACTCTCGTTTTATTTTTCCAATAGCATCATTATGAACCACAAAAACCAAATTACAGCTGCGTCTTATATAGGAAACGCACTGAAAATATTCGTAACAAAACTCATTCAGCATCCGGATTATTACAACACAAAACATGATCATAAAACCAAAAGAAGATACCGGCATAATAATAAAGCATGGTAAAATGAAAGATAAAATTCGCTTTCGGAAAGTTAAGGAAGTTCTGATAAGTGAATAAAATCCAAAAATTTAATTCCTTATTTTAAATCCACCACTATGAAAAGTCAACCCCAACAAAGCAAGTCAGCGTTATCGCTGTTCTTCAGTCACCTGGTCAAAAATTTCGCTGCTCTTTTTGAATCGGGCAACAAAAAAGAGTTCCAAAGATTAAAAGATTTTATTTCATCTTAATATCTGCTAACTGAACAGATACTCTACGTCTTCTTTGCTCAGATTTTTTACAAAGGTCTGATCATCAGAAATTAATTCTTTTGCGAGGATACGCTTGCGTTCCTGTAATTGTAATATTTTATCTTCAATCGTATCCTTGCAAATCATTCTGTAAGCAAAAATATTCTTTGTCTGGCCAATGCGGTGCGTCCGGTCAATTGCTTGTTGTTCTACTGCCGGATTCCACCAAGGATCAACAATATATACATAATCGGCGGCAGTTAAATTCAACCCGACACCACCAGCCTTGAGCGAAATAAGAAACACCCTGCAATTCTCATTTGTTTGAAAATTAGTAATTGCCTTTTCCCTGTCGACAGGAGACGTGCTGCCATCAAAATATTCAAATTCGATATTATTTTCTCTGAGTTTTTGCTTAATCAATGCAAGCATTCCAAGAAACTGGGAAAAAATTAACGCCTTGTGTTCGCCAATGTTTTCCGTTATTTCACGTGTCAGCTCTTCCAATTTGATCGAATCGTTTGGATATTTTTCGTCTTCATTTAAGATAGCAGGGCTGTCGCATATTTGCCTTAATTTCATTAGCCCCTGGAGAATGGTAAGCTGTGATTTATTAACACCCTGTTCTTCAATTACTCCGAGAATTTTATTGCGATAGGCATTGCGGTACGCTTCATAAACATTCCGTTGTTTATCTTCCATTTCACAGAAAAGAATGGTCTCTGTTTTTTCCGGTAAATCTTTAGCTACCTGTTCTTTGGTTCTTCTTAAGAGAAATGGATACAGCAATTTTTTTAAATGTTCTTTCTGCTCCTGCTCACCAAGTTTATCTATTGGTGTGGAAAATTCATTTCTGAAAAACTCAACGCTTCCAAGCAACCCGTGATTTAGGAAATTCATCTGCGCGTATATATCAAACGTATTATTTTGAAGTGGCGTACCACTCATGCATATTCGATTTCTCGCTTTAAGCAAACACGCTGCTTTGGTTACTTTTGATGATGGATTCTTAATGGCCTGCGATTCATCCAGGACCACATAGTCAAATGGAATTTTCATCAGCATCTGAATATCACTTCTTAAAGTGCCGTATGTGGTAATAACAATATTTTCATCGCCAAAATCTTCTTTTCTTTTGGAACGGTTATTACCGTGATGAATGCGCCTGGAAAGCGAAGGTGTAAACTTTTTTATTTCATTTTCCCAGTTGTAGATTAGTGTAGTAGGGCAAACCACCAGCGCTTTAAGGCTACCATTTTTTTCGAAATAATGAGCCAACATACTTAACGCCTGCACTGTCTTTCCCAACCCCATGTCATCGGCCAGGATACCGCCCCACCCTACTTCGCTCAGATAATTGAGCCAATGAAAACCCGATACCTGGTACGGACGTAAGCGATTTTGCAAACCCTCTGGCAGCGGCACTTCCTGGATATTACTAAGTTCCCTAAGCCGCTCATATTTTTCGTCCAGTTCGAAAGAAAGTTCTGTTTCATCCCGCTGATCATACAACTCGTCTATCACACTTAAATGAAACTTGGAAAGCCTTAATTGATTATTTTTCCCCTCGCCAACTTTAAAGAGGAGTCCATATTTCTTTATCCATTCATCCGGCAAAATTCCTAAAGTGCCATCATCCAGCTGAACAAAAGATTGCTTATTGGTTAGCGCTCTTTGGATTTCTGCAATACCTATATGCTGTTCTCCAAAGGTCAGTTCCACCTTGGCATCAAACCAATCTACTCCACTACTTAGATGAATGTGAGTAGAAGGTTTTGCCGTATTGAATCGGAAATTTTTTAACGCTTCGAATCCAAAAACGGGCAACTTCATTTCCTTCATCGCATCTACAAACAAAAAGAACCAGTTGTTTTTTAATACATCTGCACCTTTTAATACAAGGCTTTCATTTTGCGGCTGATTGGCAAACTGGGAATGAAGACTTCCCAGTTTTGCAATAAATTCCTGCTCTGCTTCTTTGTTGCGCTTCACCATCAGCACCTTATCATTATCAGGAACGATGATGGTGTCTCTATCGCCGGCCTTTACACTAAATCCCTTATAATTAAATACGGGTTGAAACAATAGATAATCTCCTTTTTCAAGAAGCATTACACTGATATCAGGTTGGCCTTCCTTCGTTTCTTTTATTAATTCGCGCGCAAATAAAACGGAGTAGTCATTAGAAAGCGGAAGGATCATATCCTTTAAAAGCGCAGGCCATTGATTTCCCGGAACACGAAGTGTGTGTCGGAACTTTTCAGAGATCAGCACATGCTCAGGTCTTTCCCACAGGTAAAAGGTTCTATCATGCAAAAACAAAAGATCGCTGTCCCATTGATTTTCTGATAATTTTACTTTTTCCTGATCAAGCACCACCTGGCTCTCGATTACATATTCATTACCATTAGACATAGCCGAAAATTCGATTCCTGGCTCCCTCGACGAAAAATAAATTGCTTCCAGATTTTGAGTGATAAAATTTTTTCCCTTCGGTAAATAAAAAACCGGTTTATCTTCCTTATCCTTTAATATCCTTTTTAATTTAGGATACATAAATTCCGCGATAAGCATTTTTGTTTCTTCCGGATATTCTTCATTCTCATCATGAATAATATTTTCCCAAAAACCGCTGAACGGCGAGTTTCGGTTTAAATATTTATTAATCTCCTGTTGCTGCAACTTCCTGGAAAATTGAATCAATTGTTTGTCAGTTTCGCTATATGCGCCTACATCAATGTATTTTCCCAGGTCCAGCTTTTCAAGCCTGCCAACAAATTTTTCATTTTCATCATCATATTCTCCTTGTATCACATCAATTGAAACAAAAGGAAATGATTTTGTGTTCGCATTAAAAACAAGAGTAACCTGTTTGCTTTTACTCCGAGTTGTGTTAGTATCTATGACAGCGGTTTCTGTTTCATCTTCTATTTCCCGGCTAAATTGTGGGCGAAGATTTACCGGTAAAGCCACCTTTTTTATTGAACTATCAATTACTTTTAAGAAAGGCTTTCCATCTTTATAAATAAATTCAAATTTTCCCGACAGATCATCATCAAGGCTGTATCCATATCCCTCCAGCAATTGATTTTTCTGTTTTTCCCAATTACGAATACTGTCAAAATAATGGGGACCCCAATGATTGAGCAGTTGAAGTAATAAAGCCGTTTTATGCTTGCATAAAATGTGATCACCGTCATCACAAGTGCAGGAAGTATCAAAATTTCTTTCTTCATTCTTCTGCAAAACAATATGAAACGTTTCTCCATTCAGATCCAGTTCAGCTTCTACTTTTTCATTTGCAGCCTCTACAATACTACACTTCACTTTCCTCAAAATTTCCTCAGCCGCCACGTAATTATCCATTCCGGCCAGCACTCTGATCATCTTGAGATCTATGTATTTTATTTTGGCTACAGTATGTTTTTGATTATACACCGGCTCGCCCGCTGACGAACCTAGCAGATTTTTGTCAACAAGATCTTGTAGTTGCATGAGTGCTGCGGCTTCGTGGCGGCAAATTTCGCTAATGTTATAGGGGCAAGAGCATCGAACAGAAAAGGTTTTGGGATCATCGTACTTCTGCACCTGCACTTTATAAAAAGTAGTATAGCTATCATCTCTTACACGAAAATTGATCGAATGCATCAATTGGTCATGATCTACCAACTCAACAAATCGTTGCGAATAAATTTTTTTACCGCGCCGTATTACTTCATCGGTTCCGGAATTATATATGTATTTTATAAAAAAGGGTAATGCCAAAGATTAAAATTTTAATAAAAACTCATTCTTACGCCTTTCACCACTTGTGAAAAAAGCAATCTGCAAAAATAAACAAAATTTAAAAAAAGGAAATGGCGTTTGGCAACAATTTCACATTACGATAAGGATAGCAGGCATTTTATCCCAATGTATTACATCAAGAAATTTCAAAAAGACAACATTAAGAGAAATAAAAAGCAGTAAACCGATAAATAACTAAGATTCCTATTTATCCTTTTACCAAACGGCCGTTTGCATAAAGGCTTAATACATTGGCAGTATCTTCCGTCAGACAAAACCTGATATCTTTTTCAAGGCCAAAATTCATTAGCCGATGATAGTGAGAAGCATTTTTTTCTTTCATGAATTCAAATAAATCTCCGTTTGCCTGCAAGTATAATACCTCTGCTATTTGAGATGCATCACAATTCAATTCGAAATGAGTTTTTATCCTGCTAATCACGGCTCCTGCAAAGAGCGTGTCTTCAATGTTAATCCTGTTTTTCCAGGCCGCACAAGCCAATACCACATTTGATTTTTGATTGACAAGATAATCGCATACGGCAGAAATATTACAAAAAGAACCGGTAATAATTCCTTTCGCGTTTTCCGACAGTGCCAGGCGCAACAACTTTGTGCCATTGGTAGTAGTAAGCACCATCGTTTTTCCATTTATAAAATCATGTGTGTATTGCAACGGCGTGTTTCCATATTGCAATCCTTCGGCTATTTTCCCGTTCCTTTCGCCCGCCGTTATCACATCTAACTGCTTACCTAATTTTATACATTCCGCTACGCTATCAACGGGAATAATTGCTTTTGCCCCATTATGTAATGCAGTGGCGATAGTAGAAGTAGCTCGTAAAATATCGATGATCACCACAATGCTATCGCTCAGATCGTACAGTTCCAGTAGCGAAGGTGATAAAATCGTATACAATGCCGGGCGATTATTTTTCTTCAAACTCATTGGTCAAAATCTTAATTGGTTTCTATTTTCGAAAGGGGCGTGATGTATCACGCCGTCCGAGACACGTTACATCACTTTGTCCTATACGCGATGCATCGCGTCTCTACACATTATTCAAAAGGCATTTTTACCACCTTTGCTGACAGCATTTTTTCTCTTATTTTTATATAGACATCTGACCCATGTTTTGAATAATCTTTATTAACATAGCCCATTGCAATTGCCTTCTGAAGCGTAGGTGATTGGGTTCCGCTTGTAACACGGCCAATCACTTCTCCTTCATTATTTTGAATTTCATAATCATGACGCGGAATACCCTTGTCCACCATTTCCAGGCCTACTAATTTTTGTTTTATTCCTTCGGCTTTCTGTTTTTCAAGAATGTCCTTCGCCGTGAAATCCTTTGTAAATTTTGTAATCCAACCTAGTCCTGCCTCCAACGGCGATGTGGTATCATCAATATCATTTCCATAAAGGCAATATCCCATTTCAAGCCTGAGCGTATCACGCGCAGCAAGGCCTATTGGTTTCAACCCGCGAGATTCGCCCACCGCAAATATTTTGTTCCACACCTGGTTCGCATTATCATTTTTATCTTCAAAATAAATTTCTATTCCACCCGATCCAGTATAGCCTGTAGCGCTTATTAGTACGTTATCAACGCCTGCAAATCTTCCCTTCACGAAAG
Organism: Hanamia sp.; assembly: GCA_036509585.1. Lineage (GTDB taxonomy): Bacteria > Bacteroidota > Bacteroidia > Chitinophagales > Chitinophagaceae > Ginsengibacter. The sequence continues at coordinate 6,254 of DATCFI010000128.1, forward strand.
TGTAATATTTCATGTTCAGGATATCAATATCCGTTAGCGATTGTAAAATTTTTGTAGCGTTAGGTCCTTGTATTGCCAGGAGGCAAGTTTTATCAGAAATGTTATGCATATCCACCTCTTCAGAATTGTGTTTCGTTATCCAATCCCAATCCTTCTGTATGTTTGAGGCGTTCACCACCAGCATGTACGTTTTGTTTTCTTCGATACAATACACGATCAGGTCATCAACGATGCCACCGGCCACATTAGGCAGGCAGCTATACTGGGCTTTCCCCGCAACAAGTTTCGATGCATCATTGCTGGTTACACGCTGGATAAGCGCCAATGCGTTATCCCCTTTTAAAATAAACTCCCCCATGTGACTTACATCAAAAATTCCCGCATTTTTCCTTACTGTATTGTGCTCATCATTAATTCCCGAATAACTAATCGGCATATTAAATCCGGCAAATTCAGCCATTTTAGCGCCCAGCGCAATATGCTTTTGTGTAAACGGAGTCGTCTTCATAAGGTCTTTTAAAAAAGGTAAAAGTATTTATAATTATAGTAATTCTCCCGCAACTATTTTTTGCAGTTGATCATGAATTTTCCCATTGGTTGCAATAATTCCGGGCTGAAAAGGTGAATAAGTTTCTCCTTTCAGGTTGGTTACTTTCCCACCGGCTTCTTCTACTATTATAAATCCGGCAGCACTATCCCAGGCGTGAAGTTGATGTTCGTAAAAACCGTCAAAACGACCAGCAGCTACCCAGCAAAGATCAATCGCAGCACTTCCAAAACGCCGCACCGGAACGCCCTGTTTTATTAATTTTGAAAATACTTGTAGGGGACCATTGGGATGTTCTAAATAAGTGTACGGAAAACCGGTGACGAGGCAACTTTTCAGCACCTCTACCTTCTCACTTACCGAAATTTTATCTCCATTTAGCATAGCACCTTTATTTTTCTCGGCAAAGAAAAATTCATTCATAAGCGGGTTGTAAACAGCACCCATAAACATAGTTCCCTTATACTCAAGCCCAATACTTACGCAACAAATAGGAATACCATTGGCAAAATTTACCGTTCCGTCTATAGGATCAATGATCCATTTATAATCACTATCCGTCACCTTCTCATCGCTTTCCTCACTCACAATGCCATGTTCCGGAAAGGCTTTTTTAATTACATTACGAATCGCTTTGTCAGATGCAAAATCTGCTTCAGTAACCAAATTGTTGATCCCTTCTTTATGGCTTATCGTAAATTTTTTATTAAAAAAACGTTTTAATTGCTCAGCGCCAGCATTGGTAGCTTCTATTAATGTTTCTTTGTACATGATGCAAAGATTAGGGATTTTATTCAATTCAAAAACTGTTGATCAGTATATTCCAAAAGTGATCTATAGTTTAATCATTAAATTGCCTTTTTTAATTAGCTGACGTGCTGATATAAAAATGTGAAATGAATCAACAAACAAATGAACTGATGTACCTACCAACAGCAAACAAACAAATAAAGAGTATTATTAATTACCCAATAAACTAATAAACCAATAACGATTTAACTAATTACCCACCCACCTTGCAACTCTCTGTCATCATAATAAATTTCAACGTTAAGTATTTTTTAGAGCAATGCCTTTTGTCTGTGATAAAGGCGGTGAAAAATATAGATGGAGAAATTATTGTGATAGATAATAATTCATCCGATGACAGTTTTTCGTTTTTTCAAAACAGATTTTCGGAAGTTGAATTTATTTGGAATAGCTCAAACATCGGTTTTGCGAAGGCCAATAACCAGGCCCTCAAAATTGCCAAAGGTGAAAACATTTTATTTTTGAATCCAGACACCATCGTCCCCGAAGATTGTTTTGCAAAATGTATTTCTTTTATAAACAAAAATAATTGCGCATTAGGCATAAAAATGCTGGATGGTTCCGGAAATTTTTTAAAAGAAAGTAAGCGGGCTTTCCCATCGCCAGTCACTTCATTGTTCAAGCTTTCAGGATTAGCAAAATTATTTCCTCATTCAAAAACTTTTAGCAAATATCATCTTGGCTATTTAAGTGAAAATGAAAATCACGAAGTAGATGTTTTAGCCGGCGCATTTATGATGGTGCCAAAAAATATTCTTGATACAGTCGGAAGTTTTGACGAGGATTTTTTTATGTATGGAGAAGATATTGATTTAAGTTTTCGAATTCAAAAAGCAAGGTTCAAAAATTTTTATTTTGCTGAAAGCAGCATTATTCACTTTAAAGGAGAAAGCACTAAAAAAGGAAGCCTTAACTATGTAAAAATGTTTTACAAAGCCATGAGCATTTTTGTAAAAAAGCATTATGGAAGCAACCGATCAAGGTTGTTTAGCGCTTCTATTCATATCGCTATTTTTACGAGAGCCTCCCTCGCAGCCATCGCGCGGTTGTTAAAATTGAAAACTGCCGGATCAAAAACAAAACCGGCTGAAAGTGGCCCCATTATAATCGCGGGCAGTTTGTCTGAGTATGCAGAAGCCAAAGAGTTACTAATTGATTCGGGCAGTACTGAAGATATTTTGGGAAGAATAGAACCTGGCAATCTAAAAAATAGTGACGCTATAGGCTCAATAGATAAAATTCAAAATATTTTCACTTTGCACCACATTCAAAAAATTATTTTTTGCCAAGGCGCATTATCTTTTAAAGATATCATCGCAGCAATACCGGACCTTCCAAAACAGGTTTCCGTTCAGTTATATTCAAAGGGGAGCCACGCCATTATAGGAAGCGACGACAGGAATGTAGCGGGTAGCTATATTTTTAAAAGTGAGGAATCGATGAAGTGAGCAAGAGTTTTTCGATCAAAAAAGGGCTAGTATTGAAACCGTTTTCAACACTAGCCTCACAAATTAAATACTATCAAGAATTACATCGGGTTCTTTGCACCATTTTTGACCACATAGTCTAAATTTGTAAGGATTTCAAAGTCATTTTTATTGACCATATTGAAGCGAGTTACAATGTTAAAATTCTAAAAACCAAAATTCTATGAAAAAAATATTTGCCGCTCTATTGATTTTTTCATCTTTCTCCCCAACAATACTAGCTCAGAAAAATAATGACAATAACGATTCAAAAAGCGAAAAAGCGAATAGAAATCCTATGGTGATAGTGGACTCGTCTATTACCACAAAAAATTCTATAACTATCAATGGTAAAGTAATTCCTTATACGGCTAAGGCGGGCACTCTGCCGGTTTGGGATAAAGATGGCAATCCCATTGCTTCTGTTTTTTACACTTATTATGAAAGGTCCGATGTCAAAGACAGAGCTTCCCGGCCGCTGGTTATTTCTTTCAATGGCGGACCAGGCACTCCTTCTGTGTGGATGGAAATAGGCTATACCGGTCCTCGAATTTTAGATATAAATGACGAAGGCAACCCGGTAGAGCCTTATGGTTTGAAGGATAACCCCAACTCCATTTTGGACGTAGCTGATATCGTTTATGTAGATCCGGTGAACACTGGCTTTTCAAGAAAAGTGAGTGATGATATTTCCGATTCAAAATTTTATGGCGTAAATGAAGACATTCAATACCTCGCCGATTGGATTAGCACCTTCGTAACCCGCAACAACCGGTGGGCGTCACCAAAATTTCTAATTGGCGAAAGCTATGGCACCACCAGGGTTTCAGGCCTTGCACTGGAGTTGCAAAATGCGCAGTGGATGTATCTTGATGGCGTAGTATTGGTTTCTCCCACCGACCTCGGTATCAAACGCGACGGCCCGGTAGGCGAAGCGTTGTTGCTACCTTACTATTCTGCAACGGCCTGGTATCATAAAGCGCTGGCGGCCGATTTGCAAGGAAAAGACATTACGACCATACTGCCGGAAGTAGAGAATTTTACAGTGAACGAATTAATACCTGCGTTGGCAAAAGGAAGCTCATTGAGCGATGCAGATAAAAAAATTATTGCGTCTAAGATGTCCCGTTACTCAGGCCTTTCTGAAAAAGTAATCCTGCAACACAACCTGATTATTCCTACTAATTTTTTCTGGAAAGAACTGTTACGCGACAAGGGATATACAATTGGGAGGTTGGATTCACGCTACCTGGGTATCGACCGCGAAGACGCAGGCGACTCACCCGATTATAATGCGGAACTTACTTCATGGTTGCATTCCTTTACGCCAGCAATCAATATCTATTTAAGAGAAGAATTAAAATACAAAACCGATTTGAAATACAACATGTTTGGTAATGTATGGCCGTGGGATAATAAAAATAATAATACCGGCGAAAACCTGCGTCAGGCAATGGCTCAAAATCCTTCGCTGCATTTAATGGTTCAATCGGGATATTATGATGGCGCCTGCGATTTTTTCAACGCCAAATACAGTTTGTGGCAGATGGATCCCAGCGGAAAATTAAAAGACCGGATTAGCTGGAAAGGCTTTAAAAGCGGGCACATGGTATATATGCGCAAAAGCGACAGGGGTATAGCAAATGAACAATTAAGAGAGTTTATTGTTCAGTCAATTCCAAAGCCCGGAGAAGGGATTAAATTTTAAAAAGAAGTTTGGAGGTTGTAAAATTCAAGAAAGCTTTTTAGATATTCTATATTGTTCGACTTCAATATAATCTTCCTGGTTTAGCTTCAACGAAAAAAATCAGAAAATAAAAATCACTCTATTGTCCCATGATATTTTTTATCAATTCAAACAGAGAATCAGAGTTTTGCTTGCCTGAAAATTGCTTCATTCGCGCTCTTCCCTTTTCAATTAATTCCTTTCTACTTTTTTCATCTTTAAAGAGCATCGTAATTTTCTCAGCTATATTTTTGAAGTCTGTTGGATTAGCGTAAAGAGCCGCATCACCACAAAATTCTGGCAACGCACCCGTGGAAGATGCAATCACCGGCACATCGCATTTCATGGCTTCCCAGGGTCCACTGAAGGACGTTTCGAACATTGGAACATCTATCATCGCGTATGCAGAGGCTATTATTTTCACCATCTTTTCGTTCGTTAAATCTGAAAGAATTTTCAATTCGTTTTTAAACCGGAATCCCTCCAACGATCCCAAAAATTCTTCATGTTCATTCCCGGGAATTCCAGCAATGATCAATTGCATTTTGCTTTTCTGACGCTTTTTAAATGCGGAAAAAGCTTTAATCAAATTCATCAGATTATGCTGCTGCCCGATGTATCCTTTATAAATAAAATATTCGTTTCCGTCTGTGTATTTTTCTTTTATCAATTCTTTTTCTTCAAATCCCAAAGGAATAAAATCATTATCCGGTTCAATAGGAAACACGCTTATTTTCTGTCCATTTATTTTATAACGGTCGACGAGTTGATTTTTCGAGAATAAAGATTGAACAACAATTGCGCTGGATTTTTCCAGGAAAAGAGGTGTGTATTTTTTATAAAAAGAAAGATGTTTCTTATTTACAAACGATGGTTCATCAATGTAAAAGAGATCAGGGCAAACCAGTATTTGTGGAATTTTCGTTTTTAAAGAACAATAATTTGTGGTGATAAAAATATCCGCTTTATGTTTCTTCAACGCTAATGGAATTTTTAACTGATACCATAACTTGTTCTTAACCGGCGTATTGGCTTCGGGACCAAACACAGCAATGATGGTATTTGCAGGGAATTCAATTTTTTCGGAAGGTGGCATATCGAAGAAGAAAATGAAAGATAAATCGGGCTGTGCGAGCGCTAGAGACAACAATAATTCTGTAAATAGATATTGATTATTATCACCCTGGTGCGACGTAAAGGAACCTGCATTTACAGCAATTCTCATGAAAAGGAGGGGTTTATATTTTTCTTTAGGGAAGAGAGCTACCTCAGGACTTTCAGTTTCACAGTTTCAATCCTCGTTTCGCTTACTTTCAAAATGTCAAATTGATAATCTTCAATGATAATGCGGTCTCTCTGGCGCGGAATAGATTCGTGCAGATTAATAATATAACCAGAGAGGGTTTCAGTTTCTTCACTTTTCCTGAATTGCAGTTTGTATTTATGGGTAAGAAAATCCAGTTCAAGCCTTCCACTGAAAAGAAATTCTTTAGGGGCTACTTGCTTGTCAATAAATTCCTCCTGCACGTCAAACTCGTCATAGATATCGCCGAAAATTTCTTCCAGCAGGTCTTCCATCGTTACAATGCCTGCGGTTCCGCCGTATTCATCTATTACCCAGGCAATGCTCTTTCTTTCCTTCGTAAATTTATTAATGAGGTCGCTGGCGTTCATCGTTTCGGGAACTACCGGAATGGGAAGTAAAATAGAAAGAAGATCCGGCGGATTTTTAAACATGGCCAGTTGATGTACATAACCTTTCACGCTGTCAATATTACCTTCAAACACGACCAGTTTGCTCAATTTCGTTTCTATAAAACGAGTCCTGATTTCATCCATGGTTGAATTGATACTTACGGCAACTATTTCCTTTCTCGGTATCAGGCATTCCCGTATCCTGGTTTCTGATAGTGATAATACATTCTCAAAAATATCATTATTCATTTCAGCATTTTCGTCCGTCTCATTCATTTTCAAATTTTGCACATAATAATTAATATCCATTTTAGCAAAAGCCTGCGTTCTATCTTGAAGTTTTACATTAAAAAGATATTTCAGCATCCATTCTGCTACACGAACAAAAGACAGCGCAATCCCTGCAAAAACCGAGTAGCCGGATTTTACTATAAATGCTATAAAACCTGATGATGTTAGCGAATTGTCTTTGGCCCTGAAGAATGATCTAAAAAGGGTGATGACCAAAATCAGGAGAATAGTTAAAACCAAAGTGTTCGCCGCAAGTATCAATGATGCGCTTTCTACTCCCCAATAATTCCAGACAGTAGAAAGCACGTGTCCCCATACCAGTCCGGAAACAGTCAGAAGCAAATTAAAGATCAGTAAAGTAGCACAAAGAAACCTGGCCGGGTGATCTATGAAAAACGACCATGTTCTTCCACTGTAGGAGCCCTGCTTTTTTCTTAGTTCAATAGACAACCTGCTGGCAGACGAAAATACAACGTCTATTCCTGAGAAAAAACCCATCAGTAATATAGTTCCTACAAGGAGAATAATATTCATCCAATCCATGTTGCAAATTTATTTGATGAAATTAAGGCTATTTTTAGTTATTTAAAAAATCACTAACAATCTTTTCCACTTCTTTACATGCCGTTTCAAAGTCTTCATTTACGATAATATTCTCAAAATGATTTTTGAACGTCATTTCAAAAGTTGATTTGTTCAATCGCGCCTGTAGGGAATCATCTGTTTCAGAACCTCTCTTTTGCAATCTATTTTTTAATTCTTCTACCGACGGAGCCTGGATAAAAATAGCAATCGTATTTACAGGATATTGCTGCTGCACGTGAATGGCGCCCTGTACGTCAATGTCCAGGACAGGTACCTGCTTTTCTTTCCAGATACGCGAAATGTCCGATTTCAACGTGCCATAATATTTTCCCTCGTAGACCATTTCCCACTCTAAAAATTCTTTATCATGAATTTTCTGTTTGAAGTCTTCTTCAGAGATAAAATAATAATCTTTCCCTTCTTTTTCATTTTTTCGCGGCTTGCGGGTAGTAGCCGAAACGGAAAACGCGAGAGACGAAAATCTTTTCATCAAATGTTTTACAATCGATGTTTTACCTGACCCTGAAGGTGCAGTTATTAAAATAATTTTATTGTATTGCTTCTCCATTTTATCTAATTTTCTAATTAGTTAATTAGCCAATTAACTAATTCTTACAATCGCTGCACCCAAACTTCTTAATCTTTCATCAATATTCTGATAACCCCTGTCTATTTGTTCGATGTTTTGAATCACGCTTTTTCCTTCGGCGCTCAAGGCAGCGATCAATAACGCTACGCCTGCCCTGATATCGGGACTGCTCATAGAAATGCCTCGTAGCGGCAGTTTTCTTTCGAGCCCTACTACTACAGCGCGGTGCGGATCGCACAAAACCACCCGGGCGCCCATCTCTATTATTTTATCTACAAAAAACAAACGGCTCTCAAACATTTTCTGATGGATCAGTAAACTGCCCCGTGCCTGGGTGGCCACCACCAAAAGGATACTTAAAAGATCTGGTGTAAGGCCGGGCCAGGGATGGTCCGAAATGGTGAGCAATGAACTATCCAAAAAAGTTTCTATCTCATAAATGTCCTGTTCAGGAATATGAATATCATCACCAGAAAAATTCATTTTTATTCCCAGTTGCTGAAATCTTTCAGGAATGACACCCAAGTGTGGCAAACCCACATTTTTTATGAGAATATCGCTTTGCGTCATTGCGGCCAAACCAATAAAGGAACCCACTTCGATCATATCGGGCAGAATGGTATGGATGCATCCATGGAGTTCTTTCACTCCTTCTATATCTAATTTATTGCTGGCAATTCCAGAAATTTTTGCGCCCATGCTATTGAGCATTTTGCATAATTGCTGTATGTAAGGTTCGCAAGCCGCGTTGTAGATGATAGTTGTCCCTTCTGCAAGCGCCGCAGCCATTATCAGATTGGCTGTACCAGTTACACTGGGTTCGTCCAGCAAAAGATAAGTTCCTTGCAATTGCGGAGTGTGCAGGTGAAAAAACGATTCATCAAAGTCATAGTCAAACTTAGCACCCAATTTTTTGAACCCGATAATGTGCGTATCCAGCCTTCTGCGTCCTATTTTATCACCGCCCGGCTTTGGCACATAAGCTTTTTTAAACCTCGAAAGCATTGGTCCCGCCAGCATCACACTACCCCGGAGGCGTCCTGTTTTTTTTCTGAACTCCGGTGACGATAAATAATCATCATCTACCTGGTCGGCCTGAAAAGAACAGGTATGACTGTCGATTCTTTCAATCGTTACGCCGAGGCCTTCCAATAATTCGATCTGGAGATTTACATCAATAATATCAGGAATATTATGAATCGTTACTTTTTCGCCGGTTAATAAAACAGCTGAAATCACCTGGAGCGCTTCGTTTTTAGCACCCTGCGGTATTATTTCGCCTTTCAATTTTTTACCACCGATTACTTCAAAAGCTCCCATGGAGATTGATTACTGTTTAATTTTAAAATAAAACCCCGGCAACGATTCTATTGCCAGGGTTACAAACTTATTTAAATATTTGTTCTTTCAATTGTTTCCACTATTTCAATTAATGACGGTAGAGGAAATTCAGGTCTCATTGGAAAAACAGATTAATATCGCTTTTTGCCGAATTTCCTGTTGTTCCTGTTATCGCGTCCGCCTCCCTGGTTGTTACGATTGTTATTATTTCTTCCACCAAAATTCTTCCGGGGTCTGCTACCGCCGCCAAAATCATCACGAATAATTTCTGCGCGATGTTTTATAAATGGCCGATTGTTAAATTCAAGCTCGCCCTCGGTAATGGCAGATAATTCAGTTTGAATATTATCGTCATGTACTAATTCCTTATGCCAGTTGCTGTAAGTAAGTTTCATGTAGTAGGCAATTGAATTTGCGAACCCTTGCTTCTTTTCAGGATCTTCCTCGCTCAGTGCTTTATCAATAATAATTTCGATATTCTTGCCAAGATGATTGTATCTCGGGTATCTTTTCGGATAAGGTAGCGGATCAGGTTTTGGCCGTAAAGTTTCACGGGTGGGAATAGGATAAGGGCTATCCACTTCCAGTTTAAAATCAGTAATCAGAAACAAATGATCCCAAAGTTTATGCCTGAAATCTTCAACATTTTTTAGATGAGGATTTAAAAATCCCATTAATTCAACGAGTGCATTTGCATTTTTCTGGCGTTTTTCCCTGTCCTCAAGTGTCAACACATATTCCGCCATTTTCTGGATGTGGCGCCCGTATTCTCTTATGGTAAGATGATTACGGGTTGTATTGTATTCCATGTTATCAACATTTTTCATCTGGCAAATGTATAAATAATAAAATTAGGTTTTAAATATGTTGTATAATAATAAGTGAAAGTGTGGTGAATCATGGGCTCCTATAACGTTGGGGTTTAGATATTAGTTTATTTAGAAGAAAAATATCCCATCTGAAAAGTTATTTTACAACCGTTAATCATAATTTTTAAAGTCCTATCTTATTTCTGGGTGGCGTTGGCTTTTGTTGCTTCTCGATTAACTCCTTAGCACCATAAAAATATTTTCAATATCATGATTATTTCCTTTTACTTCTTTTTCAAGTTTGGCAAGCTGCAGTAATATTTCTTTATGGGTTAAGGCATATTCTCTCATTTTTGTAAATACTCTTTTAATTCTGATGTTTACTTCTATTGCCGTTGTACTATTTAAAATGCTGGATAACATTGCTACGCCTTGCTCGGTAAAAGCCATTGGCATACCCCTTGTGCCTCCCCAACTTGAGGTGCCAATTTGGCTCCTCAAGTTTTCAAACTCTCTCGTTGTAAGTTCAAACATAAAATCCTTAGGGAATCTATTTATATTACGCTTTACCTGCCTTTTCAATTGTTTTGTTTCTACTCCGTACCTTTCCGCAAGATCCTTGTCCAGCATAACTTTTTCACGACGGATAATAGATCTTATTGAGAATTTTTTGCTCTGCAACCAAAACTTGTAATTCTTTCTTTGCCATTGCATTCTTTGATTTTGATAAATCTAATATTTTATCGGAATTGGAGGTCACAAATCATGACCTCAAATAAATTTAGTGAGTTTAGAATTTGCATCTCAGGGCTGGTAAATACTCTTCCTAACCCCAGATTTTCTATTTATCAGAAATTGCTTTCTGTATTTAATAAAAAATCCCCGTAAAAGTTGCTTCACTGTATTTTCCGCGCCAGCTTTTTTTCAAAATATCTCAAAATCTTCACGCAGATCCAGTAAGCAATCAGCACACCCGCGGTATCGGCGGCCCAGTCGAGTAAATCAAAATCACGGCCCGGAATAAAATATTTTTGGATAAATTCTACTGTAATGCCCCACACGATGGCCGCTAAAGAAATTCTTCTTAAAAAATTTATTTTTTGTTGATGGGAAACAGGTGATTTAAAATAAGGCAGGTAAAAGAAAAAAGTAAGTCCACCGAACAATCCTGCATGAACTAACTTATCAAAATTAGGAATAGCATCGAGCCAACCCACTTGCGGAATATCGCTGCCGGGCATCAGCGTCAGCATAGCCACAATAAAAAACCAGGCAATGCCTGGCAAAAACATTTTGAAGGAAATCTTTTGCTTTTCCATTTATTAAAACTATAAAACCAGTTTCTGGTAAGCTTCTACATCCATAAGATTATTGATATCATCCGGATTATCTACTTTCATTTTCACCATCCAGCCATCACCATAGGGATCGGTGTTCACTTTTTCGGGCTCGCTCTCAAGAATGGGATTTATTTCAGTAATAGCGCCGGCAACCGGCAAAAAAAGATCGCTCACGGTTTTAACCGCTTCTACGGTTCCAAAAACGGCGTCTGCTTCCAGTGCTTTTCCCTTGGTATTGATATCCACATACACGATATCGCCGAGTTCACTTTGTGCAAAATCGGAAATTCCGATCTTAGCAATGTCACCATCAATTGAAATCCACTCGTGGTCTTTGGTATATTTTAAATTAGAAGGGAAATTCATGGTATTTTAATTTTATTCTGGATGAATGAAGCGCAAATTAATATTTTTAAAGATACTTTCTGTATTCATTCTTTTTTAGCAAGGTAATCGTCATTTTTATATCGTGCAATGGCCTGTCCTTCCTATCTTTCGGCGCATTGGCTATTTTATCTATCACATCCAAGCCGCTGATCACCTGTCCAAAAACGGTATAATTCATATCAAGAAATGGAGCACCTCCAATAGTTTTGTAAATCTCTCGATGACTTTCGGGAATTTTGATGTGAAAATGCTCCTCTATGCGATCCATTTCCGCGTCCGTAAAAATTCTTCCCTCCACGATATAAAATTGACAGGAACTGCTGGCTTTCTTTGGATTCACATCGTCAGTTTCCCTGGCCATACCCAAAGCTCCCTTTTGATGAAAGATCGATGAGTCAAGTTCCGAAGGTATGGTATATTTTAGTCCACCATTTCCCAGTGGTTGTCCCGGTTTGGCATTCCGGCTATCAGGGTCACCCCCCTGTATCATAAACTGTTTTTCAACCCGATGAAACAAAAGTCTATCATAAAAATGCTTTCTTACCAGCTTTACAAAATTTTTCGTAGTCAGCGGAGTTTGATTATAAAGCTTCGCGATCATCGTTCCCGAATCAGTTTCAATTTTTACGTATTCGGTATGCGGCGCGCTGCTTTTGGAACTTTTTAAAACATTGCACGAAGCCAGGCAAAGAAAAGCTAATAGGTACAAAAAGTTTTTCATCAGGTTAAAAGTTTTTAAAAGGTTCGCCGATATTGTCAAAGTAAAGTAAAATATGGTCTTTCAAAAAATTTTCCTGCTCCGTCATATTATAAGGAGGTAATTCCTTTAGTTGAACAAAATGTGGCCATCCGTCTTCGTCATGAGACTCCACTTCGTAATAGCCACTTTGGCTCAGGAGCGTGCAAACGGCCACATGCATCAGATCCTGTTTTTGTTCTTTATTAAATTTTTTTGTTGATTTAAAATTTCCAAACTCCTGTATGCCTATCAAAAACAAAATGGTTTCCACATCAGGTTTTTTTTCAAATTTTTCAACAAACTTTTCTTCCAGTTTCCACCAGCGTACTTGTAAATCATCTTGTAGGTTCATGCTGCAAAAATAGCTTTTTCATTTATTTGTTTATTTACTATCCCCGAAACTGCCGGTGCATTCAAAAAAATGGCCACCTTAATTATCTAAGGAATTTAATTGTATGATCATTTCCCATTCACGATTGAACATTTACGATTCGCCATTCACTCCTATATTTGCAGATAAAAAATAAGAACGGATGCTACAGGTAAATTTTATAAAGGCAAACAAGGAAGCAACATTAAATGGATTGGCAAAAAAACATTTTGTAGAAACTTCTTTGGTGGATACCATTATTTATTTGGATGATGAAAGAAAAAAACTTCAGTTTGAATTAGATGAAAGACAATCAAAAATAAATACTTTTTCTAAAGAAATCGGGCAGTTAATGGCAAAGGGTGAAACACGATTGGCTGAAGAAAAAAAGCTGGAAGTAGGGAGTTTGAAAAGTTTTTTACAACCGATTAGTGAAAAATTATCTGAGATAGAAAAAACCCTAAACGATACCCTGGTAAAACTGCCCAATCTTCCACACACTTCTGTTCCTGAAGGAAAAACACCTGAAGAAAACGAAATAGTAAGAGAAGGTGGACAAAAGCCCACGCTTTTCAAAAACGCAGTTCCACATTGGGATTTGGCAAAAAAATATGACCTGATTAATTTTGAATTGGGAAATAAAGTGACCGGTGCCGGGTTTCCTTTTTATAAAAATAAAGGAGCCAAATTGCAACGTGCATTAATTCAATATTTCCTCGATTATAATGCAGCCGCGGGTTATACGGAATATGAACCACCTTTCATGGTGAACGAAGCAAGCGCTTTTGGTACCGGTCAGTTGCCGGATAAAGAAGGCCAGATGTATCTCGCTACGGTAGATAATTTATTTTTAATTCCTACGGCGGAGGTGCCTCTTACCAATATTTATCGCGATGAAATAATTAAGGAAAATGAATTGCCTGTAAAGATGACGGCATACACACCCTGTTTTCGCCGCGAGGCGGGCAGCTATGGAAAAGATGTGCGCGGATTGAATCGCGTTCACCAGTTTGATAAGGTGGAATTGGTACAATTGGTGCATCCTGAAAAAAGCTATGAAGTACTCGAAGAAATGGTATTGCATGTAGAAAAATTATTACAATCTCTGCATCTTCCTTATCGCATTCTTCGCTTGTGTGGCGGTGATATGAGTTTTGCTTCAGCTCTTACGTATGATTTTGAAGTATATAGCGCAGCGCAGGAAAAATGGCTCGAGGTAAGTTCCGTGAGCAACTTCGAAACTTTCCAAACCAACCGGATGAAGATTCGTTTTAAAGTAGATGGCAAAACCCAATTGGTCCATTCATTAAATGGATCTTCACTGGCGCTTCCGAGGATTGTAGCCGCTTTATTGGAAAATAATCAAACGGCAGATGGCATCGCGTTGCCCGAAGCATTGTGGAAATATTTTGGAGAAAAAAGCATCCATTAATTTAGCGCTATTGATCTCGTTTTAAAGAAATAGTCTTTTGTAAAATATAAATTGAGAAAGGGGAAATAGAACAATAGCATCCGAAAGACTTTTCTTCATCTGCAAAAATCATTGAATAAGGGTAAACAGAAATCAGGAATTTCTCAATAACTACAAGAAATTTTATTCACCCTGTCTTGATGGCGGCCACCTTCGAAATCAGTATGAATAAATACGTCGAGCATTTTTTCAACCAAATTTTCACGCACAAATCGCGCAGGTATACAGATGATATTCGCATCATTGTGTTTGCGGGCCAGATCGGCCAGTTCTTCGCCCCAGCAAATAGCAGCGCGGATATTTTGATGCTTGTTTGCTGTAATTGCAACCCCATTGGCGCTGCCACAAATTAGAATACCAAATGCCGCCTCCTTGTTTTCTACCGCTGTCGCCACGGGATGTGCGAAATCCGGATAATCTACCGAATCAGCTGAGTAAGTGCCGAAGTCTTTCCAACTTACGTTTTTTCCATCAAGAAAAGAGATAATGGCTTCTTTATAATCAAAGCCAGCGTGGTCGCAGCCAATAGCTACCGGAAGAGATAAATCAAAAGGTGACATGGGTAGAAATTTTTATTGCGGTAAAGATAAAACATTGCACGATTATTTTTCGCCATTAACACTGTTCGATTGAAAATGTTCAAAATAAGTTGCTTTACTGTTCTGAGAGACGCCAATAAAAAAATGTGAATTGTATTCTTTTATTTGCATCCGGAAAAAAAGTTTCTCTTACCTTTCGGATTATCTTAAATTTCTAAACTTTAATTTTATCCCAAAATATATTGTATGAAAATGATTGAAAATAAAGTGGCTGTTGTTACAGGTGGAAGCCGTGGAATAGGTGAAGCTATTGCGTTGAAACTTGCTGAAAATGGAGCCAACATAGCTTTTTCTTACGTAAGTAGTGAAGAAAAAGCAAAAGCACTGGAAGAAAAATTAAAATCTTTCGGTGTAAAAGCCAAAGCTTTCAAAAGCAATGCCGCCAACTTTGCCGATTGCGAAAAAATGGTAAATGACGTAGTAAAAGAAATGGGAACGATAGATATTTTGGTCAATAATGCCGGAATTTCAAAAGACAATTTGTTATTACGAATGACGCCTGAGCAGTGGAATGAAGTGATTAATACCAATCTTTCCAGCGTTTATAATATGACGAAAATGGTTATTCGTCCCATGATGAAAGCCCGTAGTGGAAGCATTATCAACATGAGTTCTATCATAGGAATGAGAGGCAACGCAGGTCAAAGCAGTTACGCCGCCAGCAAAGCGGGCATTATAGGTTTCACAAAATCCATCGCCGCCGAACTGGGAAGCAGAAACATTCGCTGCAATGCGATCGCGCCCGGATTCGTAGAAACCGATATGACGCATTATTTGAAGGAGGGTGAGGCAGCAAAATCATTTTTAGAAAAAATACCTTTGGGCCGTTTTGGAAGTGCTGAGGAAATTGCAAATGTGACTCTTTTTCTTGCAAGTGAAATGAGTTCGTATATTACAGGGCAGGTAATCAGCACTTGTGGCGGATTGAATATGTAGCGTATCACATCACGCATTTAATGTTAGAATAAAAACCGTTTAACCATGACAGTTCTCCATAACATCGGAAATTTTTTCTGGAAAATATTCAAATCCATTTTTGTAAGAGAAAAAGATTGCTGTAAATAATTTCGATACTTCTCTCGAAAGTTAAAACCAGGATTTGGATACCTTATCATAAATAAAAACAGAGACTATTTCTTTGTTTACTGCCTTTCAAACTATCTTAGATATTAACCGGGAAAGGCCCTAATCTGTAATTTTATTTTTAAAAAGACTAAATGGAAATCTACAATGTCATTACAATAATCATAGTATTGGCAGCTATTTTTGGGTACATCAACCATCGTTTTATAAAACTTCCGGGCACGATAGGAATCATGCTAATCTCGCTGCTGGCCTCATTAGCAGTGATTGGGATAGGAGTCATTTCTCCTAAATTTTTCGAAAAGACCACTCAGGCGATTGGCTTTATAGACTTTACACAATTGTTGCTTAAGGTAATGCTCAGTTTCCTTCTGTTTGCAGCAGCAATTCATGTTGATTCCAAGAAATTAAAATCTGAGCGCACTTCGATCATCACTTTCTCTACAATCGGCGTAGTTATTTCCACCTTTGTGATCGGCACTTTATTGTATTATACTATTTCGCTTTTTGGATTGTCTGTAAACTATTTGTATTGCCTTCTGTTCGGCGCATTAATATCGCCAACAGACCCCATAGCGGTAGTAGGCATTTTAAGAAAAGCAAAAATCCCTGATGCGCTCGAAACTAAGATTAGCGGCGAAAGTTTATTCAATGATGGTGTAGGCGTGGTTATATTTATTACAATCTATCAAATAGCACAAGTTGGTATTGAAAATGTTTCCGCGTGGAGTGTACTCTGGCTATTTGTGAAAGAAGCGGGAGGCGGATTTTTGTTTGGATGGCTGTTGGGCTATTTTGGATATTTAGCACTTCGTTCAATCGATAACTACGTGGTAGAAGTCATGATTACATTGGCCATCGTGATGGGTGGTTACACGCTTGCTGACGACATGGGCATTAGTGGTCCAATAGCGATGGTAATGGCGGGACTAATTACCGGCAATAAGAGCATGGGAACAGGAATGAGCGACGTCACGCGCGATTATATCGGCAAATTCTGGGAAATGATGGATGAGGTGATGAATGCGATACTCTTTCTTTTGATAGGATTTGAAATGCTGGTAATACCCTTTAATCTTACACTTTTATGGTTAGGATGTATCGCCATCGTTATTGTGCTTCTCGGCCGCTGGGCTTCTGTTTCCCTTCCTATCCTGGTGATGGCATACAAAAAATCGTTTCCTAAAAACACCATCCCCATTCTTACATGGGGCGGATTACGCGGTGGAATTTCGGTAGCGCTGGCACTATCATTACCTAAGTATATGTATGGTGAAATGTTCGTTTCCATCACTTATATTGTTGTATTATTTTCTATCGTATTCCAGGGACTTACTATCGGCAAATTTGCAAGAAAACTGGTTCGTAAAGAAGAAGAAAAGGCAATAAAAGAAATTTAAAATAATCTAAAACCGTATCGCAATCGGCGATAAATCAAAATAGCAATTCGGCTTTTTTCTTCATTTACTGCTAATGACGACTTTCATAAAAGTGGTTCTTCACCCTTAAAGCCGTCAAAACTACCTCAAAAAATCAACTGACAAAATTTTTGTGTAAATTTTTATTAGATAATCAATGTGTTATGAAGACGTGTTCAAAAAATAATTAAAAATCGAACTATTTTCAAACGGTTTCGCCTTACCTTCGCACTCCTTAAAAAAATGCCGGGATAGCGGCAACTAAATTTAACCGGTTTCTGACTTTAAAATATGTGTCGGAGATCAATAAAAAACAAAAATGAGCAAATTACATTTCACCACCAAACATGCGAATGAGGCTACCGTGCAGCGTAACTGGTACGTTGTTGACGGCACTAATCAAACCGTAGGCCGCATGTGCGCTAAAATTGCGTCTGTTCTTCGTGGGAAGAACAAAGTCTACTTTACTCCACACGTTGATTGCGGAGATTATATAATCGTGACCAATTGCGATAAAGTAAAATTTACCGGCAAGAAACTGGACGATAAAGTCTATATCAATTACAGCGGATATCCTGGAGGAAAGAAAGAAGAAGCCGCCGGCGATCTTTTAAGACGTCGTCCCGATGTGATTATCGAAAGAGCAGTGAAAGGAATGCTTCCTAAAAATAAATTAGGACGCAAGATGTACAAAAAGCTATTTGTATACGCAGGTTCAGAACATCCTCATGGCGCACAAAATCCTCAACAACTAAAATTTTAACCCTTCTAATCCCCTGAAGGGGAAATAAAATTAAAAAAATGGAAAAACAAAAAAATGCAACCGGTCGTAGAAAGCGAGCCGTAACGCGTGTGTTTCTTTCTAAAGGCAATGGTAAAATTTCCATCAATGGAAAAGATTATAAAACCTATTTTCCACTGGTCTATTTGCAAAATCAGGTAGAAGCACCATTCAAAGCTATTGAGTCTGCTGATAAGTTTGACATAACAGTAAACGCAAAAGGTGGTGGCGTAAAAGGCCAGGCTGAGGCAGTAAAACTTGGAATTGCACGTGCACTTCTACAAGTAAACCCTGACTACAAGCCTGTTCTAAAAGAGGCTTCGCTTCTTACCCGCGATTCACGAAAAGTAGAGCGCAAGAAACCAGGTAAGAAAAAAGCAAGGAAGAGCTTCCAGTTCAGTAAGAGATAAGTTGAGTGATAAGTTATCAGCAATCAGATGCCTCGTAACTTATCTCTCGTACCCAAAATATTTAAAAACAATTTTAATACAAAATAAATGGAAAATAATACTTCCTTACAACAGCAGCTTTTAGAAGCAGGCGTTCATTTCGGTCATTTGAAAAAGAAGTGGAATCCAAAAATGTTGCCTTTCATCTTTGCTGAAAAAAAAGGTATTCATATCATTGACCTTAACAAAACAGTAGAAGGCCTTGAAGAAGCTGCAGCAGCCATGAAATCTATCGCCAAAAGCGGTAAAAAAATCATGTTTGTGGCTACTAAAAAACAAGCAAAGGAAATTGTGACTGAAGCAGCAAAAAGAGTAAACATGCCCTACGTAACCGAGCGCTGGTTGGGTGGTATGCTTACCAACTTCAACACCGTACGTAAGAGCGTTAAGAAAATGCAGGCTATTGAAAAAATGCTAAATGACGGCACTCTTGACAGTATTACCAAGAAAGAGCGTTTGACTCTTACACGTGACAGAGATAAAATGGAAAAAGTTTTGGGCGGTATCGCAGCTATCAGCCGTGTACCTTCAGCATTATTCCTGGTAGATATTGGCCACGAACACATCGCGCTTTCTGAAGCAAAGCGTCTTAATATTACCACATTTGGAATGGTGGATACCAATTGCGATCCTAATAAAGTAGAATTTTCTATTCCGGCTAATGACGATGCTACCAAATCAATTGCAATCATCACTAATTATATTGTAGCGGCTATCTCAGAAGGATTGGCTGAAAGACAAGCTGAAAAGCAAGAGGAATCAGAAGAGACAGAAGAGGCAGCTAACTCCAGAGATATAAAATTTGATGAGGGTTCTGATGATGAAAAACCAGGTCACAGAGGTGGTGGACCGGCAGCAGGTGGTAAAGGACGTGGACCCGCAGGTCCACAGAAACGTAGAGTGGCAGGCTCTGGCGGCCCTGGTGCAAACAGAGGCCCTGGGGGAGCACGCAGATAAAAATGAAAAGTAATGTTCAATGATTGTTCCGATAGCTCTATCGGAACAATCATCAATAATCATTGAACAAAACACAGCATTCAACAAATAAAATAACTATGAGTACAACAACAACAATAACAGCCGCAGAAATTAATAAATTGCGCCAGCAAACTGGCGCAGGTATGATGGATTGCCGTAAAGCATTGGTAGAATCGAACGGAGATTTTGAAGCAGCTATAGATTACCTGAGAAAAAAAGGTCAAAAAGTAGCCGCACTGCGTGGCGACCGTGAAGCAAAAGAAGGTGTAATAATTGCTAAAACAACTTCAGACAACAAAACCGGTTTTATAATAAACGTAAGTTGCGAAACAGATTTTGTTAGCAAAAATGAGGAGTACATTTCTTTTGCACAATCCATCATGGATGCAGCAATCAGCAACAATGTAAAAGACGTTGAGGAACTGAATGCAGTTAAAATCGGAGGAGAAACAGTAGTCGATAAGATCAATGAACAAGTAGCTAAGATAGGTGAAAAAATAAGTGTTTCTAAATTTGAAAAAGTAGAGGCGCCTTATGTAGCCGCTTATATCCATGGCTCCTATCGTATGGGCGTGTTGGTTGGTTTTAATACAACCAATGAAGAAGCTGGTAAAGACGTAGCAATGCAGATAGCAGCTATGAATCCTATCGCGATAGATCAATCAGCTGTACCCGCCGAAACAGTGGAGCGAGAAAGAAATATTGCTATTGAGCAGATAAAAGCCGAAGGCAAACCTGCTGAAATGGCTGAAAAAATTGCAGCCGGAAAAGTCAATAAATTTTTTAAAGAAAGTACTTTATTGGCGCAGGCTTTTGTGAAAGACGGGAACAAGTCTGTAGAGGATTATTTAAAAAGCGTAGATCCTGATCTGAAAGTAGTAGCATTTAAGAGAGTAGCATTAGGCTAATACACGAGACTGATTTTATTAAAAAAACCGCTATTACGCGGTTTTTTTTTGTCCCAATGTCTTGCAAATAAATACTATCCTTTCGGCAGGAAGATATAAATTATCGGTTTTTGTTTGTTTACTGAAAAAGTGATAAATAGGGTCTGCTGATTATGTCAGGCCCATCCCGATTTTACAAAATTATTTATATTTGGCCACCTATTATTTTCGGTTACCCATACCGTTATTATTATTTTCAGAATCAGGCAATAGAGTACCCGCCCGGTTAATTTA
>DATCFI010000129.1:0-4596 GCA_036509585.1 Hanamia sp.
TTCGTTGCATCATCCTTCGTTGCAAAACCTTTATTTCCTTCCACTGCAGGAATAATATCTTGCCGTATAAACAACTTGTTATCAACCAAAATAGAGTAGCCCCATCCTTTGTCTGTTTTAAAAATGCTGGCACTCACAGGAACCATACCCTTTTTTGCCGTCTGCTCATTTGTATTCTGACTTTCGTCATTACTCTTGCATGAACTAAAAAAAGCCATGGCAATTAAAAAACTAAAATACAGTAAAATATACTTTTTCATTTTAGTTGTTGGCCACATAAGCTGCGTTAGGCAAAAATTCCATGATATCATCAAATGGACTATTGCCGCTTCTCCCAGTGGCAATATATCCCCTACCACTTACAGTAAACCCAATAGCGCCTTCACGCGCAGAATTCTCGAAGTTAGTTTTCTTCACCCAAAGATCCTGGGCAAAAATATACGCCCAGCAAGTAGTGATAGCTGATCCGGAGTTACCAGTAGCTATATAGGCAGTATCTCCAATAACAAATGCGGCAGCATTGGTACGAGTAATATCCAAGTAAGTGTCGTCATAGCTATCGGTGCTTACGTTAGTAATCTGTCGCTTTGCCGTCCAATAAGCACCATCTGGTTGAGTTGGATCGTAAACCATAAGATCATTTACCGTAGTGGTAGCTCCATTATTGTTTCCCGTACATATATAAGCTTTATTATCATGTACAAACGCAACTGCCCCTGAGCGCTTAAATCCAGGAAAGCTTGTCATTGCCACCCATGAATCGGTAGCATCATTATATTGCCAAAAATCTTTAGTATAATTCCCATCATATCCAGTAGAAATATATCCCTTGCCCATTACCGCAAAACCTACTGCATCATATCGTGGCGTACCGGCAAAATTAGCCTTCTTAGCCCACGAATTCGTAGCTGGATCAAATTGCCAAAAATCATTTAATGAATTTGCGCCGTCATAGCCGGTACCTATATATCCTTTATTATTTAATGCAAATGCTACTGCAGCACTTCTAGGGGTTCCGGGAAGATCTGCTTTTTGTGTCCATGAATTAAGCGCAGGGTCATATTTCCATAAATCGCCCAGTCTATTAGTTCCATCATATCCAGTGGCTAAAAACGCCGAATCGCCAATGGTAAAAGAGACAGCCTCACTCCTGGCCACGCCATTAAATTCAGATCGTGTTTGCCAATCACCAAGTTGTGTTGTCGTGTTATTTGGGTGACAAGATGGAAATATTACTAATAGCCCAAAAACGCCTAATAATATCGCAGTTACATTTTTTAATTTGTACATTCTTTTTAATTTTCGTCGAAAATATAGGCGAAACTATGTGCTAAATAGTTAAAAAGTATATATGCCCATTGATAATATACCAAATAGACATGATAGCATACAAAACAGGGTACAGATAATTTTAAAAGGTTAATCGCACTTTATATGTAATAATATATGATTATCGGGTAAAATATCTAGTTTTAGTGGCGAAAAAACAGTACTAATCCATATTAACAATATGTGAAAATAGGCTAATAGTAATATTGCCCCCACTAAAAAATCAGTAATGTTGATAAAAAGAAAGAAAATCTTTCCTTCCATTATAACTGTGTCTGTTATATTATTGATTTTGGCATTTGCGTTGAATTCTTGTGAGAAAAACTCCATAAATTTGGGCGAGAATTTTGTGAGCAATAATACCACTCAAATTAATTATGTTGATACTTCCACAATAGAAATGTCGACAATTTATGTAGATTCTTTCGTTACCTCGGGCAATGGGGCGTTATTTACCGGATTTTATAAGGATCCCCAATTTGGAAAAGTGAATGCTGAATCGTATGCAAGGTTCGATCTTCCGTCATCTTTTAATATACCGGTTGGCGCTACTTTTGACTCAATAGAAGTTATCCTTAAGCCTACCAAGGGATTTTATGGCGACACCACAGTTCCATATTCAATTGCGGTAAGTCAACTGTCCAGTTCTATTACATTTCCTTTAAATCAACTTGTATTTTATAACATAAACAACTGGCCTTATAATCCTGAATCATTGGCTACGAAAAGTCTTTATTTCAAGCCTGCTTCCACAGATACCATTTCTATAAGGCTACCGGATGCCGTGGGCCAGGATTTATTTAACAAGCTTTATACGCATGCCGGAGAAGTATCCTCAAATCCTCTATTTAACGATTACTTTAAAGGTTTGGCATTTACAGCATCAGGTTCCGGAAATAAACTGATGATAGGATTTGATGATAGCGTGACTATGAGATTACATTATAAGGAACCGGGTGTCATCAATCAAGACGTCTACTTAGAATTCCAAATCTCACCTCTAAATTACGGATTTAGCCATATTACAATAGACCGAACCGGTACGGCCATTGCATCTCTTAGCCATAATAACAACCAAATATTTTCTGATCAATCGGGCAACGCTTCTTTCAGCCAGTTTATCACCGGCTCAATGGTTAAAATCCGGTTCCCGTATCTTCGGACTTTGATGAATTTGCCGAACTTCGTTAAAATAATTAGTGCACAATTAATAGTAAAACCCGTAGATAACAGCTATTCATACCCTTTTGCGTTGCCACCTTATCTGCAATTATCAACAACAGATCAATATAATCAAGCTGGAGCGCCACTATTAAATCCAACCAGTGCCAGCAACCAGCAGCAGTCAACTCAATATGGAAACCTGGTAATTGACAATTTATATGGAACTGAGACACAATATACATACGACGTAACTTCGTATTTGCAAGCGCAAATTCAGATTGAGCAAAATAATAAAAACGGGTTGTTGGTCATACCGCCGACTCCCGGAACTATTTTTAACAGGGTAGTAATTGGAGATGGCAAAAACCTGTTAGGCCAAACCCAACTAAAGGTGTATTATGCATCAGTACAATAACAAAGAAACCATATGTTCTTAAAGAAAATTATACTTCCTATTATTATTCTATTATTTGGGAATTCAATGGTTTCTATGGCGCAGAATACAAGTTCGCCTTATTCTGTATTGGGCATTGGAGATATCGAATCCAGCTATTATAACCGCTATACCGGTATGGCTAATAGTAGCGTGGCCTTATCAGATAACAGATACATTAATAACGCAAACGCGGCATCTCTTACTGATATGGTACCCCGGTTTTATACCTTTGAAGTTTCAGGGCGCTTTCAACATGTACTCTACTCCGGAAACGCAGTTGATCTCAGCAACAACCAAACAAGCGATATGCAAGTTAAAAGGTTGAACCTGGCGGTGAAAATTACCAAAAGATGGGGAACTAGTTTGGGCTTATTGCCATATAGTACTGTAAATTACAATTTTGTTTCCTCTAAGTCACTGGAGGGAACCCAGCAGTTTGCAACCGCAACTTATCAAGGACAGGGTGGCATCAACCAGGTATTTTGGGGGAACGGATACCGCATTACAAGAAATACTTCTATTGGAGTAACCTCTTCTATATTATTTGGCTCGCTTACTCAAATAGAAACTTTGCAAACGGGAAATGACCTCAATTCCCTTGTAACCACTTCAAGTAATTTTCTTCATAATTTTTACTTTAATTTTTCATTACTCTCCAAACTCAAGCTAAGTAAACATTGGGAATCTTCTTACGGTATCACATTTTCTCCCAGAACCTCTCTAATGTCCCAGGAATCAATTGGGGTGACAGACGTTACTGGCGCAACCATTAAAGCAACCAAAACAAACAATGGCTATTTTGACCTGCCGGTAAGTATTAATGCGGGTATTGCTCTCGTAAAGAATAACAAATACACTTATACAATCAATGCCAAAAACGATAGCTGGAATGATCTGAATTATTCGGCTCAGGGTTACCAATTGGTAAATAGTAACCGCCTTTCCCTCGGTTTTCAAAGTTCCAATCTGAAGCAAAATTATTATAAGCAAACCTACGAACAAGGATTCTTTCAACTCGGTCTATATGCGGGCAATTCCTATTTAAAGGTAAATAATGAGCAATTAACTGATTTTGGCGTAAGCATGGGTTACGGCAGGAATTCCTTTCGTAGTCCCTTAGGATGGGTGGCCTCACTATCAGCCGGAAGGCAGGGAAGCCAAAATACGAATATAGTTAGTCAAAATTACCTAAGACTCACATTCACACTGTCTTATCTTGACATCTTCAATAGTAATAAAAAACAATAACACCCTCTCAAATACTCGATTCAGCTATCAAATAAGAATCGACAAAAAACGTTTGTTTACTACACATTGCCCCTACGTGTTTGATCCAAAAAATTAACGGTCGTCTTATTTCTCGCGTCGTTATTCAACAATTCGCTGGCGTCAAAAGGTCTCTGAAAGATATTACTACACCGCCGCTTTTGAGTATATAAACGAAATCGAATCTATATATACGTATATCGCCAGAAATTTTTAAAATCCCGGGCGATACATCAGAGATTGATCACGTTTAGCAGTTAATAATTAGGGTCTGCTGATTATGTCAGGCCCATCCCGATTTTACAAAATTATTTATATTTGGCCACCTATTATTTTCGGTTACCCATACCGTTATTATTATTTTCAGAATCAGGCAATAGAGTACCCGCCCGGTTAATTTA
>DATCFI010000130.1:0-16680 GCA_036509585.1 Hanamia sp.
TTACGTTAGCGCCATCTTCATAAATATGAGAGGCTGTATCGCCAAGGCTGATGTTCCTGGTTCTACTCAGGGTTATAATAGTGCTTCCATTCCCATTTAAAAAGCCTTCAACAACAAGGAATTGTTGTTTAGCATTTTGCACTGGCGGATTGTAAGGCGTTTTGCAATTTGCAAGCGACATGATGCAAATACAGAAAAACAACAATTTAGCCAGAAAATATTTTTGTGTCATCCTAAAAGCGAATATTATAGGTGATAAACGGAATAGCAGTGCCGAAAATTGATAGCTTATATCCCTGTATTCCACCATTCTGCGATATAAAGTATACTGAATAAGCATTTTTTCGTCCGGTTAAATTATAAACGCCTAACGTCCATGAATTGTGTGTCTTCTGGTGGACCTTATGGTTGCCCTCCATGTTGAGCGATAAGTCGGTACGGAAATAGTCGGGAACCCGATAAGCATTTCTCTCAGAGTACAGCACTCTTACCGAGCCTGCGTAGTCGTATTCTGCAATAGGTAACGTAATAGGTCTGCCAGTACTATAGGTCACATTCATCGAAAGACTAAAGCGATGGGTAAAACGGTAATTGCCAATAAAAGTAAAATTATGGGGCTGATCGAAATTACTTGGGTACTGTAGTCCTTTATTAATTTCTTCACCGGCATTGGGGTCATTTTGTTTCAGTAACGAACGGGAATAAGTGTAGCTAACCCAACCGTTTAATTTTCCTGTTGGTTTTTTCAGCAAAAATTCTGCTCCGTACGCTGTTCCGTTTGTATTAATGACATCTGTCTCAATATGATGATTCATGACCAATACCGCGCCACTCCTGTAATCCAGGTAATTGGTAAACCATTTATAATAAACCTCTACTGAGGTCTCTATCGTATTATTTTTAAAGTTTTTGTATAAGCCTAATGACACCTGCGTACCTGCCTGTGGTTTAATATTTGGGTCGGAAAGTTTCCATACATCAGTAGGTGAAATGGTAGTGCTGTTAGTAATCATGTGAATGTATTGGTTAAGAGTATTAACCGAAGCTTTGATAGAAGTGTTTCCCGGCAATAAATACCTAGCCGACAGCCGGTATTCAGGAAGCACGTATGTTTTTATGATTTTCCCCTTCGAATAAAAATCAGTGCTTGTGATATTTTCCACTGTCACAGGTAATCCCGGCGCATAGGTGTTGATATGTTTTGGCCCAAGATAATTGTATATAGAGAGTCTTAATCCCGCATCAATAGAAAAATTAGATGATACATTGTAATTATCTGAAAAATAAATGGCGCTTTCCAGCGCGTGTTCTCTTTCAAGGGTATCGGAAATAACAAGAGATTTTTTTCCAATCGGATCAAGTGTGCCACCATTTACATCATAATAAAGACTGCTCAAACCAAAGGAAAGCTTGTGTTTGTTGCTGAGGAAATAGCTAAAATCCAGGTTCGTTTTGTATTGGTTAATAGAAAACCCAAGATTGGCAGAACTAACGGAATCGCCGACAAACGCAACGTTATAGTCATAGTGGTCTATACCTGCCGACAGAACTCCATAAAATCGATTATTAAAAATATGCTTCCAGTTGATGTTGGCATTTTTATTATGATATTGATAAGTGGTATCACTGTTAAGCCTGAATTTGTCACCGCTCAAATAACCATTCACATATACGTTGTTTTTATCATTAAACTTATGATTAATGTGTAACGTAGCATCATGAAAAGAAGCGCTACTGTTGCTGTATTCCTTTGGCAGTAGGCCTAATATCCAGTCAGAATAGGTAGTTCGTACACCGGCCACAAATGTTGTTCTACTATTGATGATTGGCCCCTCAAGCGTAAGTTTACTGGTAAGCGGCCCAATGCCTACAGAACCTCCTATTTTTTTATCATTTCCATCAAGGGAAGTGATATCCAGCACTGAAGATATTCTTCCTCCATATTTTGCGGGAATACTGCTTTTGTACAACGATACATCCTTGATCACATCGCCGTCAAAGGCAGAAAAAAATCCAAAAAGATGTGATGGATTATAAACGTTCATGCCATTGAATAATATAAGATTTTGGTCGGTAGCCCCGCCTCTCACATTTAAGCCGGTGCTGGCCTCGCCTACTGATTTTACGCCAGGCAATGTTAGTACGGCCCTTAGCACATCCACTTCGCCCATTACCCCGGGTATTTGTTTGATGGCGCTCATTTTCAGTTGATCCATTCCCATGGTAGTACTGCGAACATTTTTTTCTTTTCCAGCTTCTACCAATACTTCTTTTAACTTAAGCACCTTTTCGTCCATTTCTACATCAAACTTTCCGTTTGAATATAGCATCAATTGCCGTTTGGTATCAAACATGCCGGGAGCGATAATATTTAGCGTATGGTGTCCAGCGGGCAATATCATCGAGTAATAACCAAACTGATCGCTGGTTACCTGTATGTGCGGGTGTTCTATGTAAATCAGCGCACCTGAAATAGCCTCTCCATTTTGAGCATCGCGTACGTAGCCTGCAATATTCACTTTCCCGTTTGGCGCTTCGTTTCTTTTAATCCCGATTTCAAATAATTTGCTTTCTATCAGAATCTCATGATTTACTTTTTTGGAATTGCTGATAAACGAAGACTCGGCGGTTCTACTTTTGGTGGTTACCTGGGTTGTATCCGCTTTGCCATCGAAAAATCCAAAAGGCAGTTCCGCTGCGATGCTAAAGCCTTTGGTGATAAATATGTTGTTGTTTTTGTCGATGGTATATTTCCAATCCGTGTTTGCAAAAATCTTGTCTAATATAGACGGTAAGTGCGCGGCTTTAACCGAAATAGTGATACTCAAACTATCAAACTGAGACGCGGTATAGTAAAAGTGAAAACTGGTTTGGGCCTCCACTTTCTTTACAAATGCACCAAACGTAACGTTAGTAAAATTGGCTGTTATTAAATTATCCGGCTCCTGTTGCGCATAAATATCGCTATGAAAAAATAAGAAAATAAAAGTGATCGATAAACAGAATACCCGTTTCATATTAAAGAGTTAGTTGGTCATAAAATCCGGTTGCTTTTATTAAGGTGTATTCAAAGTTTTGACTTCGGAATTTGATATGCGCTTTATGCATTTGTTTTTTTAAAGCAGATTTTTTATCGGCAAACAATTTGAATACATCTTTCTTCTTAATTACCAGGTAATACAATCCTTCTTTATGAACGTAAAAGTGGTCCTTTTGGCTAAATACTCCGACCACTCGACTGTCTTGGATTGTCTGGTCCAATGTTTTAGTTCTTCTTGCCAGCAGTTGAATATGTCCGTTGTATAACCGATCGTAAAAGCCGGTGTTGTACAAATTTTCATTGCTGCTTTTCTGAAGCGAAATAAAAGTGTGGCCATATAAATAAAAGCTATCAACGTATTCGTTGTTCATCACAATCGGCGAAACACTGTCTGCGTTTAAAATAACTAACTGGTTTCTGTGAATGTCATAAAATAATGACACAGAATTATAAACGCGGCCTTCGTAGCCTACCCAACTCTTTGTGTAGTCGGGTTTTTCAAAAAAAGCGTTGCCTTCCTTGTTGAAAATGTCATAAATATATTCAGGGCCATTGAAGATAAGAGCGTTTCCATCTGTAAAACGATCGTACGAGGCAACGGCATTTTTGATTTGCAAATCAGTGATCGAATCTTTCTGAACACTTTGTGAATAAGATGAGATTATAGAAAACAAACAACTCAGCAATAGCAGAAAAAGTTTCATTCAGGTAGATATTTTAAAAAAATCCTCTTGAAAAAAAGCATCATCTACAATCGGATAGATTATGCTTTTGATGTTGTAAAAGTTAAAAGTAAAGGTTTGTGGTAGTAATTGAATTTTTTTATATTGACGGCAAATCCGATCAATGTGCGGTAAAATAAAATGATAGGTTTTATTTAAGAGCCCGATCGATTGCTTTCACAGCTATTGGTTCCATCACAGCATAGCCCTCAGCCGTAGGATGCACGCCGTCTTTTGAGTAGTTTGCAGGCAAGCCTTTTCTTTCATCCACCATGGCGGAGTAATAATCGAGATAAATAAAGTTATTTTTTGATGCAAATTCTTTTATCCATTTATTAAGGTCAACAATTTTTTGCACCGGGTCAATACCAGGGCTCCAGGGGAAGCTATAAGCTGGCAGCACAGAGCAAAGGATTACTTTGATGTTATTTGCTTTTGCAAGTTGAGCCATCGAAGCCAGGTTGTCTTCAATCATCTCGAGGCTTGATGGGCCAGTGTTACCGGCGATATCGTTGATACCTGCCAATATCAGCACCACCTTTGGATGAAGGTTTATCACATCCTGTCGAAACCTAATAAGCATTTGAGGCGTTGTCTGCCCGCTGATACCTCTATCGATGTAATTGGGATATGCTTTGAAAAAAGCAGGGCTTACATTAATCCAGCCATCTGTAATGGAATTCCCCATGAAAACGACACGATGCTTTTCCGGTTTCAGTTGCGCATTTTCATTTCTATAGCGGCGAAGATTTGGCCAGTCGTTGGTTTCGTTCAATTCATTTTTCATAGCCTGTTCCTGGGCTTTCAGAGACGGAGCAAATATAATTGAGAAAAATCCAAAACAAAGCAGTATTCCGACATGTTTCATTGCAGTATTATTTTTTATTTTAATAAAAAAATATTTGATTAGGAATTGATTTCAAAAGTATACATGTTATTCCATAGTAATAGAAGAAATATTGAAGATTTTGACTCAACATTCTTTATTAGGAGGAAATATTTAATTTTAAACGGCGAAAATAAAATCAGCGCTATTATTCATCTAATATCATTCTTACAGTCGAATCGAAATTCGGCAAGCAGATCAATTATTTTTTCTATAGTAAATCAATAAATAGCTGAGATTTTTATTTGATGTTATGCCGTCTCCTGTTCAATAGACGCGCAGACAGGAATTACAGTGTCGCTAAAATTGTTTCCGGTTTTACGTCGCCATCAAAAGACTTTTTAAACTTTCCCTCTTTGTCGTACACAAAAATGGAAGGAAGATTCCGTACATGAAAAAATTCAGGGAAGAAAAATTTGGTGTCTCTTGCCATGGTAATTTGTGGATAGCTGGCAATCTTATAAATATGATAGAACTTGATCATTTCCGAATAAGGCAGGTAGGTGATCATTACTATTTGTGTGTTTTTAAACTTGTCAAGGTTCTGTGTAAGCATTTCAGTTTCGTGCTGGCAGTGCTCGCAGTCGGGGCTGAAAATAACGAAGATGGTGTTTTTTTTCTTTTGAAGGTTATTCCTTGAAAATGCAGTACTGTCGGGCGCTTTAAAAACCGTAAACGTTGGTATGGTGGGAAAACGAAGATACACGGGTTCATCTTTGGTAGAATCAGTTTGAGAAAAGGCTGCGCTAGAAATAAACGCGAAGCAGCAAAGTATTAATAAATTTTTCACGGTAAATTTTTTATAAAGCTAATAAAAAGTTGAGAGTGGCGTGGTTATCATTTCATAATAACAGGTTAATTTGAAAAACAGAATTTGCCATAAATGCTTTCAAATATCACACTGAACAATAAAACAATTATTTTACCTTTGCCACCTTAAAAAAATTTTTTTCTATGGCATCTACTTCAGATATAAGAACCGGTTTGATTTTAAAAATTGAGGGAAATCTTTACACCGTCGTTGATTTCGGGCAAAATAAAACAGCCAGGGCTGGCGCAAAAGTTTGGGCAAAATTAAAAGGAGTAGATAATGCGCGAACCATCGAGCAAACATGGAATAGCGGAGAAACCGTCCATCCCGTAAGAGTTGAAAAAAGGCCTTACCAGTTTTTATTTAAGGATGATACCGGTTTTACTTTTATGGATACAGAGAATTATGAGCAAATTGTGGTATCTCCCGAAATGGTAGATGCACCCCAATTTTTAAAAGACGGGCAGGAAGTATCTGTTTTAATAAATACTGAAACTGATCAGCCGATGGGTGTAGAACTTCCTGATAAAATTGTATTGCTGGTTACCTACAGCGAGCCTGGTATGAGAGGAGATACTGCTACAAAAACTTTAAAACCGGCGACAGTAGAAACCGGTGCTACTGTAAATGTGCCTTTATTTGTAAACGAGGGCGAATTAATAAGAGTAAATACTAAGTCCGGCGAATATGTGGAACGCGTGAAGGAATAATATTCAGTATGGATTATTGTACAAAGTCATTTTAAGAAATTGGATTTATTGATTTATTTCATACATTTATTTTTCAATTTATAAATCGGGCATCTACTTTCAGATAGCTGTGCGTTTTTTCTAACAAAACAATTATCCAATATGGACATCAAACAAATTCATGACCTGGTAAAGCTTATCAATAAAAGTAATATCGGCGAACTAAGCATCGAACAGGAAGGATTTAAAATTACTATTAAACAGAAAAAAGAAGCTGCACAGCACTTTGGAAGTCCTTTAGTTCAGCAACTAGCACCTGTTCAACAGGCCGGTTCGCAACCGCAGTCTGCATCAGACGCCACCGCTAAAAACGGAAAGTCAAAGGAAGAAGACAATGGTAAAGCTGATAATTTAATAACAATAAAAAGCCCGATGATCGGAACATTCTATCGCCAATCTGGCCCGGATAAGCCGATTTTAGTAAGTGTAGGCGATGAAGTAGAGATTGGCCAGGTAGTTTGCATCATTGAAGCTATGAAACTCTTTAACGAAATTGAAAGTGAAGTTTCAGGGAAAATTGTGAAGGTGCTTGTTGAAGATGCGTCGCCTGTTGAGTTTGACCAACCTTTATTTTTAGTAGAGCCTGATTAATAATTAGCAAATTCGAAAATTTGAAAATGGGAAAATTGGTTGCCTCATTTTCACGTTTTTATTTTTTTCATTAAATAGGTAGTTCATGAACAAGGAATTGTTTGAGACGAATCCAATTTTAAAATTATCATTTGATTTTTCTCTAATGATTATTGAATACTGTGAATTACTTGAGACGCAAAAAAAATATATCATTTCCCTCCAATTACTCAGATCCGGGACCTCGATAGGTGCAAATGCTATGGAAGCTCAGAATTCTGAAAGCAAAGCCGATTTTATTCATAAAATGAAAATAGGAGCAAAGGAGGCGGAAGAATCGCAGTGGCTATGGCTACGTGAATATTCACTATCCTATCCTGATTGTGCAACATTGCAGAATAAGATTGAAGAGATTAATAAGGTGTTAGGGAAAATTCTGTCAACCTCTAAAAAGAAGTCTCCGTTCAGTTATTTGTTGAGCCACCTGATATTTTAATTTGATGGAATTTTATTTTCATATTTTCATATTTTCTCATTTTCAAATTAACAATTTTGTTTAAAAAAATACTTATTGCCAACAGGGGTGAAATCGCGTTGAGAATTATACGCACCTGCAAAGAAATGGGCATCAAAACCGTGGCAGTATATTCCACAGCAGATAAAGATAGCCTTCATGTAAAATTTGCTGATGAAGCGGTTTGTATTGGAAAACCTGCCAGCATAGAAAGTTATCTCAATATTCCACACATCATGGCAGCGGTTGAGATAACGAATGCGGACGCAGTTCATCCCGGTTATGGCTTCCTGGCGGAAAACGCGAAGTTTGCGCAAATTTGTTTTGACCATGGTATCAAGTTCATTGGTCCTACGCCCCAAATGATCAATGCAATGGGGGATAAAATCACTGCTAAAGAAACCATGATTGCTGCGGGGGTGCCTGTGGTGCCGGGTGTGGATGGATTGCTCAAAGACGTAGATCACGCTAAGAAATCTGCAAAGAAAATAGGGTATCCGGTAATAATGAAAGCAACTGCCGGTGGCGGTGGAAAAGGTTTGCGCGTAGTATGGGAAGAAAAAGAGATTGAAAAGGCTTTTGAAAACGCAAAAATAGAAGCTGCCGCTTCGTTTAAAAATGACGGGCTTTATATGGAAAAATTTGTGGAGGAGCCACGTCATATTGAAATACAAATTGCCGGAGATCAATTTGGAAATATTTGTCACCTGAGCGAAAGAGATTGTTCTATTCAGCGTCGCCATCAGAAATTGGTAGAGGAATCTCCGTCACCTTTTATGACGCCTGAATTGAGAGAGAGAATGGGAGAAGCTGCTATAAAAGCTGCTTCAGCTATTAGTTATGAAAGCGTAGGAACCATAGAATTTTTGGTAGATAAACATCGCAATTTTTATTTCATGGAAATGAATACGCGAATCCAGGTAGAACATTGCGTTACAGAAGAGGTAGTTAATTTCGATCTGATAAAAGAACAAATAAAAATTGCCGCAGGAGATAAAATTTCCGGGAGAAACTATTATCCTGAAATGCATGCAATCGAATGCAGGATCAATGCGGAAGATCCTTATAATGATTTTCGTCCTTCTCCAGGACGCATTACCGTTTTGCATCAGCCGGGCGGCCACGGCGTTCGTGTAGATAGTCATTGCTACGCCGGTTACGTGATTCCTCCATATTACGATAGTATGATTGGTAAATTAATTACCATGGCCCAAACACGCGATGAAGCCATAGACACGATGTATAGGGCATTGAGTGAATATGTAATTGAAGGAATAAAAACTACCATTCCTTTCCATTTGCAACTAATGCAAAACGAAGATTTCAGAAAAGGAAACTTTACTACAAATTTTTTGGAAGGTTTTAAAATGGAATAATTTTCACTAAGCCAACACCTGCCTGAGTGACGCGGTCGGGCAGGAATGAATAAGATTTTTATTTAGCCTGTGTCGAGAGCTTTTTCCTGGCAATAGATACTTTGAATATTTTCTTCATACTATCTTTTGAATTTAAACTATAAATTAAACTCATTTTATCATTTCTCCAGCCGGAACGATGTCGTAAAATCCTAAAAATTTTCATCTTCTAATAAATTGGAGCCGGATTTGCTTTAAGCTCTTTAAGACCTTTTAAAAGCAATCTGTTGTATGAAATTATTGACAAAAAGAATCTTATTTATTTTTCTTGGAATTATTGTTCTTATTATTGCCGGCTATATAGTTTGGCAAAAATATAAGTATCAAATTGTAAGAAAGACGGTAGAAACAACTATTGCAGCGCAAACAGATAGTTTATATTCCGTTAAATATGATTCCCTGAATTTTGATGCTGTTACGGGAAATGCATCTATAAAGAACATCCGTATCATACCGGACACCGCACGCGCCAAAACCCTCTACGGGGAAAAAATGCCCG
Organism: Hanamia sp.; assembly: GCA_036509585.1. Taxonomy (GTDB): domain Bacteria; phylum Bacteroidota; class Bacteroidia; order Chitinophagales; family Chitinophagaceae; genus Ginsengibacter. The sequence goes on from DATCFI010000130.1 coordinate 9,207, forward strand.
ATTTTATGTTAGATGTAAACATTAAGTCGCTGACAATAACAGGGGTAGCAACAGCGAAGGCGTTGTCAGGCACAAAGATTGAAGCGGATTCTGTTATTATCCATGATCCGATAATAACCCTTTATTCAATGCGGCCTTTGCAAAAAGGTACCAAAATAGAATCAGAAGCAGGAAGTTTTTATAAAGAGATTTTGGGAAAGCTCAAACTGATAAAAGTCGGATTTGTATTTATCGACAATGTGAACGTAAACGGAATTGATTTCACGTCAAAAGAAAAGAACTTTGATTTCATAGACGGAAAATTTCTTCTTGAAAACGTACTGATCGACAGCTCGCGTAATTATGATACAAGCAGGGTATTATTCTGTAAACAGGCGGCATTTACGGTAGATTCTTTTTTTTCGTATGACCATAACCGTAGAGAGTTTGGCATAAAGGGTGTTAATTTCCTGGGTAGAGAAAAGCAATTGCTATTTGATGAAATAGCTATCAACAGATTTGAAAATGACACTAGTCGTGGCACTCGTTTATTGGATGCAAAATCCTTAAAGCTGAACGGCGTGAATAGTAACCAGGTGGTAAAGAATAAAAACATATTTGTTGATACCATCGTGTGCAAACAAATCAACCTATACGAATTGCCGGCGGAAAATTTAAAGACAACCGGAGGGGATAAATCGAAATCGCAAGACAGCACAGGATTTGCCAATGTATATGGTATTTATATGCTACATCTCAATTTTCCAAACGTCTCGTTCATTCCTTTTGCCGACAGCAAATATGCCATGGGAAATATTTCTGTGAAAATAGATGAGGTAAAAACAGATCAAATCGTGAAACTTGAAACACATCCGATGGATTACACAAAAGAAGCGGAAGTGGCCGTCAGTAGTTTTTCTATAAAATCGAAAGACAATCACTATAAATTTGATTTTAAAAATATTGTCTTGAATTCTCTCGAAAAGGAACTTAGAATTGGTTCTTTTAATGTCATTCCATTCCTTGGCGAAAAGTCGTTTGCCGATCATTTTCCTGTTCAGACAGACAGGTATGAAGTATCTATGAATAGAATATCCTTAAACAAGATTGATATGAACGCTCTTATAGATAAGCGCCTTGAGGCTGCCGCGCTTGTTATAGAAAATATCAACGCAAAATTTTCCCGAGATAAGCACAAGCCTTTGAAGAAAGAAAGTAAAGTGGGGAATTATTTGTCCCAAATGCTTGTCAAATTAAATCAGCCTATAAACATCTCCAAGGCAAGTGTCAAGAATGCATCGATTGAATATAGGGAAAATGAACCAAACACCGATAAAGTAGGCGATGTTACTTTTGAAAATACCTCTCTTGACATTTCGAATATTACTAACATGCCGGATATTATCAAAAACAACAGTCAGATGATTATTTCTTTTGCTACAAAGGTGTTGGGAGAAATCCCGCTGAAAGGCAATTTTAATTTCAAATTAAACAGCGACAATGGAAGTTTCACTACAACCGGCCATGCGGGCGCGTTTGATGCCACAGTGTTGAATAAGATTTCTATACCGATGGGCCTGATAAAAATTAATAGGGGGAAAATCAATTCACTGGATTTTGATCTTAGAGGTAATGATACCAAAGCAGGTGGCGATTTCGTAATGCAATATGATGACCTAAATGTGGACGTGATGAAGATTGATAAAGACACTAAAAAAATTAAGAAAAGAGGACTTTTAAGTTTGGCAGCGAATATGGTCGTTAAGGACAGTAATCCCCAATCCGGAGATCTCCGAAAAGAAACGCCGGAATATAATCGCGATATTTTCAAATCTTTTTTCAACCTGGTTTGGAAAACTGTATTTACCGGGATGAAACAAACGATGGGAATTCCATAAACAGAAATTTTGATTCTTTTTCTGTTTCCTGCAAAAACAGCATCTCATTAATCTATTTTGACAAAACAGCTCTGCCTCGTTTGCAGTAAATGAATAAATATCAAAGATTTCTGTTTTCGCTTATGCATAAGTGTTACCCTATACTTTGGCGTGCCTTAGTGAAGATTTCCGGATGATCAATTCTGTGTCTAAAACGATTTTTTTAAAATCTGTTACGGGTCTTTTGCTTTCTATCATTTGTACTAATAACCGGGTAGCTTCTTCTCCAATTTCGAAAGCAGGTTGGGTTACAACAGTCATTGGCGGATCTAATAAATCTGCTGCTTTGTTATTGGTAAATCCCACAAAACCTATATCCTTCTTCATTTTTTTCAATATTTTAAAACAAACCATTGTAATCCTGCCGCTTGCGGTAAAAATAGCATCGGGAGGCGTCTTACTTTTAAATAATGAAACCAATGCTTCTTCAACCTCATCGGCAATCATCCCTCCATGATTGCAATACTTTATCAAATTTTCATTAAAGGGAATATGGTATTTTTCCAGCGCTTCTTTATATCCCTGCAATCTTTCTTTAGTAATAGATAAGTAGGGGGCGCTTGTTAAATGAGCAATTCGTTTGAAACCCTGTTCAATCAGATGTTCTGTTGCCTGGAAGGTGCCTATATTGTTGTTAGCAGTTACTTTATGCGTTTTTATTTCATCGGTAATTCTATCAAAGAAAACGATCGGCAATCCTTTGTCATACAGTTCTTTTAAGTAAGAGAGATCTACTGTTCCACTTGATAGCAAAATTAACAACCCATCTACCGATCGGGAAGCATGATGCATCACATTCACTTTCTCTCTTTCTTCAGATTCATGGGTTTGTGTGATGATTACATGGTATCCGCAGTTATACGCGATCGATTCTATTCCATTAATTGCTTGCGAAAAAAAATCGTTGGCAATTTCACTGACTACTACTCCTATAGCCCGGCTTCTTCTTTCTTTTAAACTTAATGCAATTGGATTCGGACGATAGTTTATTTTTTCAGCATACTCAATTACCTTTTTCTTTGTTTCCTCACTTATTTCATAACTGCCTCTCAGTGCTCTCGAAACGGTGGAAGTAGAAAAATTTAAGGCTTTGGCAATGTCCTTTATGGTAACTGTATCTAGTCGCATAATTAAAGTAAAAAGGTATTTTATTTTTCATCTGCAGGCTATTAAAAGTACTATTTTTTTTGCAAGTCTGCCATTTTAGAAAATTGGAAACGTTATGGTATGACAGGGAAACGGGTTCTGGATGCTTACCGATTTTTATACAAAGGCAAAATAATTTATAACACGTATAATCTCTTACGTGGAAATGATGAGTGGGACCCAATGGGAATAAAAAAAGTTGGTTTTATCGGCAGAAAAAGAAAGCAAAAAGCAATTGATTAATTTGCCAACTCAACTGCTCATTTCGACGTCGAGAAATACGATTGAATCAGGAAAAGAAATGGCGGTATTGAAACCGACCGCGAATAAATTTGGTAACTATGAATTGAAAGGTGAAAAGGTAAACTGGAAACTTGCGCCCGAATATCAATCACCGGCTAAGCTGCAAGTGAATGACGACGGTACATGCACCGTTATTCCAACTAATGATAACGATGATACCAGACAAGTGATAGTTATAACTTATGGGTTGTCCCAAATGTTCTATTGCAAAAATTTCCTGCTGATGAATTTATGGTAACAACCAAAATGGATTTTAGCCCTAATTAAAAATTGGAAAACGAAAAAGCGGGATTGACCATTATGGGAATGAGTTATGCAGATATTGCCTTAAAAAAGAAAGACGGCAAATGGTTTTGTTTGAATCTCAAACAAATGATTCAGGCTTTGCGGATTTTGATTGGTTTAGGGTGGATGTGTTGACAAAATAGAAACGAGAACTATTTGTTTGTTTACTATAGTAATAATTTCAAATAGAATTTCTACCTTACTCGCTCTTGGGAACGTTTGCGCAAATAAATACCTGGAATAAGATGGCTATCAATAAATATAGGTTTACAATTGTTAATCGACAATAAAATAAATTTTAAAAAATGAAGGCAATCATTGTGTTTTTTGTTTTTATATCTATTTCGTTTATTGCAAACGGGCAAAAAGAAATGTCGTATGTGGAAGAAATGGCTAAAACCGTAATAGTAATATGGAAAGATTCTATGACAAGTGGAAACGGACCGGCAAAATGGACTTACGGCCAGGGTGTGATTTTAAAAGGAATTGAAGGGCTTTGGAAGCAAACCGGTGATGGGAAATATTATGATTATATACAGAAAAGTATGGATCATTTTGTAGAGAATGACGGCACGATCCGGACTTATAAAAAGGAAGATTATAACCTTGACAATGTTTTATGCGGCAGAATTTTATTGACGCTTTATAGAGTAACCGGAGAAAAAAAATATTATAAAGCTGCATTGACATTAAGGGATCAGCTAATGCAACAACCTCGCACAAACGAAGGTGGCTTTTGGCATAAGAAGGTTTATCCCAATCAAATGTGGCTGGATGGGTTGTATATGGCGGAACCATTTTATGCAGAATGGGCAAAAACTTTCCATGAAGATTCTGATTTTAATGATGTTGCCCACCAATTTATTGTGATGGAAAAACATGCAAGAGATCCAAAGACCGGCTTGCTTTATCATGGTTATGATGAATCAAAAACGGAAGCGTGGGCAAATAAAACAACCGGCCTTTCAGCAAACTTCTGGGGACGGGCAATGGGCTGGTATGGAATGGGGCTTGTAGATGCTCTTGAGTATTTTCCGAAAGATCAACCCGAAAGAAAAGAATTGATTGATATTTTAAATCGCTTTGCAGCGGCTGTCACTAAAGTCCAGGATAGTAAAACCGGCTTATGGTGGGACGTTTTAAATTATCCAAACCGAAAAGGAAATTACCTGGAAGCTTCGGCAAGTTGCATGTTCGTTTATACCTTACTGAAGGGGGTGCGTCTTGGCTATTTACCTTCTTCTTATTTACCAGTTGCAAAAAAAGGGTACTCAGGAATTTTAAAAAAATTCATTACTGACGTAGATGGACAAACGAATTTAGAAGGTACCGTTAGTGTATCGGGATTAGGGGGCAAACCTTATCGTGATGGAAGTTATGATTATTATATAAAGGAAAAAGTAGTAACCAATGATCCGAAAGGTATTGGTGCCTTTATATTGGCATCAAACGAAATAAATCTTCTTCGCACACTTCTATTGGGAAAAGGAAAAACGGTGACGCTTGATTATTATTTTAATCATGAGACCAGGAACGATTTTATGGGAAAACCCGAGCAATTCCATTATATCTGGGACGAAATGGATAACAATGGCTATTCAACCTTTGGCAATATTTTTAGGAAATATGGAGTAAACACAAAATCTCTTAAAACGGCTCCCACATTAGAAAATTTAAAACATTCCTCTATTTACATTATCGTTGATCCAGACAATGAAAAAGAAAGCGCCCATCCAAATTATATTAATGAAAACGATATCAATTCCATTTATACCTGGGTGAAAAACGGTGGAGTGCTTTTGTTATTCGGCAATGATTCGGCAAATGTTGAGTTTCCTCATTTCAATAAATTAGTAGCTCGCTTTGGGATCCAATTTAATTTCGATTGTATCAATAAAGAAACAGGGAGAAATTTTGATATGGCAAAGATTGATGTAGATCCAAACAACCACATTTTCAAAAATATAACTAAGGTTTACATTAAAGAATATTCTTCCCTTTCCTTAAAACGGCCTGCTTACCCGGTTCTTAAAGAAGGAAATAATAATGTTGCTGCCGTTGCTAAAATTGGTAAAGGAACTGTGTTTGCTGTAGGTGATCCGTGGTTTTATAATGAATATACAGATGGAAGAAAACTACCACCGGATTTTCAAAACTACCAGGCTGCTGAAGACCTTGTAAAATGGGCGATCCAGCAAACAAAATAACTAATTTTTATCTCAACCTTTTAAAATCTTCCCTGCTGTACACACCCGGTTCCGCATGGTCGCCTGGTTCCATTAAAATATTCACGTATCTTATATTCTTCATTTCGGTTAAGGTAAAGGTTGCGGAAGCCAGGTAATTTTCTGCGCCGGTATTGCCTATTTCCTGTGTTAGCCTTTTGTCGTCAGGAATTTTTACATATGCGGTATCATTTGACACTTTTACCAGTTCCATCCTGATATCAGGAAAATTTTGATTGAGCAGTTGAATAACATGAGCTACAGAAAATGAGTCAGGTATTGCATTATTGGGTGCTTTTAGTTTTTCTTTTTCTGTACTTTTATCATCAACAGTCCATATCATGTTACTGTTAATTACTGTCATTGACGAATCAGCCTGGATATCCCCTGATGTGGTGCTATCGGTTGTTTCTTCATGAGAAACGTTTCTACTATCATTAGAATGACAACTAAAGATGACACAAAAAATGAGCGTGCTGATGACTAATTTAATTTCCTTCATATTTGTTGGTTTGCTGTGATGAAATTTAAAATGGATATCCAATAGCTAGGTTTAATACAAGATTGTTTTTTCTCCAAAGCTTGCTGCCGAAATCAATTTGATCAATTACCCATCGTTGTCCGGGCGGCAGCCACGGGTCTCTTAATGGCATACCAAGATCAATCCTTAATAAAAGAATACTCAAATTGATGCGCAACCCAACACCTGTTCCTACTGCAAGCTGGCTCATAAAATTTTGTGTAAATTGACCTCCGGGTTGCAGCGTGTCCTTTCGGTAAAGCCAAATATTTCCTGCATCTATAAAAATAGCTCCTCCAATAATACTATTGAAATTATACCTCAACTCGGTATTCATCTCCAGTTTAATATCGCCGGATTGATCCGGATAAAAAGTTAGGCTGTCGGCATATTTGCTGCGGAAAGTTCCCGGGCCAACCGATCTGCTGCGGAATGCGCGGATACTATTATTGCCTCCAATAAAAAATTGTTTGATGTAGGGTAATTGTTTTGAGCTTCCGTAAGGATAGCCAAATCCAAGTATCCATCGATTAGCCCAACGTGTTTTGGGATTGATCGCCAGGTAATATCGCAAGTCTGTCTGCCCCTTCAGGTATTGGGATATGGGCGCATTGAAAAGACGCTTTTGACCGGTAGCCGGATCTACAGGAATGAATAATCCGGATAAATTGCCTGAAATGTCGGCCATTCCATTAAAATAAAAGCCGCTCCCCTCGGCATCATTTACCAGGGGATCTATGGTGAAGCTATAGTTAGAGCCAAGAATAAACTGGGTATCAATTGCGTGTTTTAGGATAGGCTCTTTTTGGATGCTGTCTAAAAATAATTGTGTCACATTGATTGCTTTCACATAATTAATCGCAATGGGATTGAATTGTTGTGTTGTTTTTATATTCTGCTTCCACAGATAGCCTAATTGTGCGGTTAATGAACTTAACGTGTATAATTTTCTTCGGTTCATCAAATCATAGCTTAAATCTATTTTTGTTTTCGGAACAAAGGCGTTCGTTGTATTCAATCTGAAAAAAGGAACCACAAATTTCGGAATTGTGAAGGTAGCGCCGCCGCCGGCCTGATAG
>DATCFI010000131.1:0-9265 GCA_036509585.1 Hanamia sp.
GCCGGTGAAATCTAATTTCTTAACTTGTGCCATGGGTTTCTGTTTTTTAAAGTGATTGAATTATTTGCAAATTCAAGTTAACACTTTTGCAGAACCCATTTTCTTTGGTAAATCCCTCTTCTCATACATGAGACCTTTAGACATAGTATTTTTAAGTTTGGAATAACTTTTTAGAATCAGGTATTTACATCGTGAACTCGTGCGATCTCTTATTTAATTCAATCTCTTGTCTGATTTTTTTCTTTTTTTTCGAAAAAAAAAGAAAAAATTATTCACAGATTTTATTTTTAATGTTGCTAATGAGAGCGCTTTGCTTAGTTCAAGGACAACCCCCGATTTTCTCTTCCGAAAGCTTTCTGGATTTGTCCTGCCATTCCACCGCAAAAACGAAGTGCGTATAACAAATATCCAGGCTCTTTAATTATTTAGGACGTTAAACGTTCCTCCATAAAACTGCTATTTACCCTCCTTGAAAACTGATGGATTTCGTTGTAATAAATCATCAAAAAATTAGGAGATAGATTTTTTTTACAAAATCGTGACAACCTTTATATTACCTTTAACAACTGAATATTCTTTCTCTTAGGATCAAGGCGGCTGCCTTGGGTTGTCAAAAATAGCTTGATTTTGAGTTAGATATACAAATAAATATATTGGGAACGGGATGTTTTTAAACTAAATCAATAAAACTATAATTACATTAAATCACTTTTATGAAAAAGCTAAATAACAAATTGCTTCGATTACTTCATTTTTTATCGTATCGAGGGGTTGGTGTTCTCCTGATAGCAGGTTGTATGCAAAACACCTATGGCCAATCAAAAAGCCCGTCATCGGCCGGTACACAGGGCAAAGAACCTCTCTATCTGAATACTAAATATTCCTTCAGGGAGAGAGCTGCGGATTTGGTTTCGCAAATGACTTTGGAGGAAGAAGTGCTGCAGCTTCATACGAATTTTGCTCCGGCCATTCCCAGGTTAGGAGTGCACCAATATTTTTATTGGAGTGAGGGCCAGCATGGGATCAACACAATGTTTGGTAACCTACATTATGGCCAGGGTGAAAACCACCAAAGATATGCTCCCGGACCTCGCGCAACTAGTTTTCCTGTAAATTTTGCTACTGCTATGAGTTGGGATCCTACGCTTATCTATAAAGAAACACAAGCGATTTCAGATGAGGCGCGCGGCTTCCTGGATAAGTCGCTTTTTGATAAAGATCAGAATAATCTTGGAGAATCACGTGACGACTATGGCAACCTGACATTCTGGGCACCAACCGTGAACCTGGACCGCGATCCGCGTTGGGGGCGTACCGATGAAGCCTTTGGAGAAGATCCGTACCTGGCAATGCATATGGAAGCTGCATTTGTTAATGGATACCAGGGACAGACGATGGATGGTAAACCTGAAACCGCTTACCTGAAAGTAGCTGCCACGGCTAAACATTATGCCTTAAATAATATTGAAAATAATCGCCAGGGTATCTCTTCGGAGGCAGACGACGAGTTGATTCGCGATTATTACACTGCACCTTTCAAGTATCTTATCGAACATGCTAATGTAGCAGGTTTGATGACTTCATATAACGCGATTAACGGTACGCCGGCTGTAGCCAATACCTATATCGTGAATGAGCTGGCTCAGCGAACATATGGCTTCAATGGTTATATTACTTCTGATTGCGACGCAATCGGAACCACCTATAATAATTTCCCAATAGGGCATGCATGGGCAGCACCGGGTTGGAGTACTGACAGACAAGGCCGCAAAGCCATGTGGACCAATAAAGCGACTGGAGACACAGTGTCTGGTGCGGCAGGTGGTCAGGCTTTTGCAGTAAGAGCAGGAACCTGTCTTAATTGTACGGGGACGGAATATACTTTGCAGAATATTCAGGATGCTATTAAGGCAGGTATTTTGAGCAAAGACGTAATCGACCGGGCACTGACTACTATTTTTACAGTTAGGATGAAGACCGGCGAATTCGATCCAACCGACATGGTCCCTTATACAAAAATCACGAAGGATGTTATACAAAGCCCGGCGCATCAGCAACTGGCAGAAGAAGTGGCTGAGAATACCCTGGTACTACTAAAAAATGATGATGTGAAAGGCACGAATACAAAACTACTTCCGATAAATATTTCCAAAATAAAAAAGATTGTAATTGTTGGCGACCTGGCAGCCAGAGTTACACTTGGCGGTTATTCAGGTAATCCTGATTTGAAAGTTGACGCAGTTCAGGGAATTACCACAGCGGTGAAAGCTGCTAATCCTGGAGCTACAGTGATTTTTGACAGCACAGGAACTTCGACAACAGCAATTACCCCCGTCGACTTAAGCACCCAAACAAAGGACGATATTAAAAGTGCGGACCTGGTGGTCGTTTTTGTGGGAACTGATGAAACCATCTCCCGCGAAGGGCTTGACCGTGCGAGCCTGGCGATGCCCGGAAATTTTCAATCGCTGATATACCAGGTGGTTGCTTTGGGCAATCCAAATATGGTGTTGGCGCTTCAGTCTATCGGGCCGGTTGAAATCAATTATGTAAGAGATTATTTCCCAGCGATTGTCTTCAGCAGTTATAATGGAGAGAGTCAGGGGACAGCTTTGGCGAATGTATTGCTGGGTAAGAAAAACCCAAGCGGACACCTCGACTTTACCTGGTACGTGAACGATATGCAACTTCCGAGTAAGTCAAACTATAATTTAGCTCCCAGCAAAACCAATCGTATAGGTCGTACCTACATGTACTTTTCTGGTAGCAGAGTAGGAGATTTCCGTCATTTTACTGTGGTTCCACCAAGTTATCCTTTTGGCTATGGTTTGAGCTACAGCCAATTCAAAATTTCTAATCTTCAGGTTTCATCTAAACAAATATCACCTAATGATAAGGTAACAGTTACTTTTAATGTCACCAATACCGGCAGCGTGGCGGGCCAAACGGTAGCGCAACTCTATGTAGCACCTCCTAAAATCCAAGGTGAGGAATTACCCATTAAGAAACTGGAAGGCTTTCAAAAGACAAATGATATCCAGCCAGGGCAGAGCCAGACTATTACCTTAACTGTTAACGCGGCTGACCTGGCATTCTGGAATGAGAAAGAGCTAAAAAGTGTTGTGTATAATGGCACATATCAGTTCCAGGTAGGTTATAACTCCAGTGATATTGCTGATAAAGCCGACGTAGATATTCAAGGTGCGTTGACAGCAGGGATAACCCACGTAACTGTTCAACCCGAACAATTGATCTATAAGGTGGGAGAGAAAATTGACCTGAAAGGTAAAAACAAATGGATAAAAAGCGACGTGGATCCTGCTCGCGAAGAGAAACATGCTATTGCCGACAACATTATAGAAGCCGTTAATAATGACGGTTCCTTTGTTAATTTGGCTAATACACATATAAAATATAGCAGCAATCATCCATCAGTTGCCAGTGTGAGTGATAAGGGCGTTGTTAAAATGATTGCACCCGGCGTAGCTACCATCACTGCAACAATAAATGACATTTCAGGAACAACAGTCATCTTGATTAAAAAGAAATAGGATTCCATCTTATGCAACGCATAAGATTTTTAATGAAATGGTGATTCAACAAAAGGGACAGGTCGCGACCTGTCCCTTTTTATTGAATAGTGAAGGTACGAATTGAGAAGCATCCTATTTTTAAAAATAGAAATAAGCATTATTTGTTAGTTTACTACAGCTAATGTTGAATGCAGAAGGCATAAAGACGAATATTATATACCAGGCTGTACGCTGGATAATGGTTTTGTTGTATTTATACCGGGTAGTCATATACGTCTAACCATCTTCGTGAAGCCCAACTTTGACAAAGAATAAATTCAAACCTTTCCCGTAGAAAAATATATTTATTTTGGCAAACAGTTTAAATGCAATGTGATGATGGATCGGTTCAAGAGTCAATCCATAAAAGGTTGCCGTGGTTTTAAAACTTAGGCCTGATTTACTTTATTTGACATTTTGGCTATTTAAGAATATTTTGATTAAACGAGATTTAGTCATTTCTACGACAAGATTCTTGTTTATTCATTTAACCCAAAAATAGTTCACGTGCCGGATAGCTCTTGAAAACTTTTTCGTACTAATACGAAATCTCCATCAGAAAAAAAATATTAAGACACGAATTGAGGAGCGAATAAAAATAGAAATCGCCATTATTTCTTTATTTACTGAGTAATATTAAACAATCATAAAGTAGTACATCCCAGATATTCATAGAACAAAAAGCGCGTAATAATCAGGGATGAATAATTACCAGCGTAGCGCTTGATGAAGGAACATTCACCGAAAAAGTGGAAGATTGAACAGCGTAAACCGGCAATGACGAAGTGATGATGCTTCCATCATTGTTTATTATTTTGCCTGAAATATTTATACCACTTGTCGCATCTAACGATGGTGCAGTCAGCGTTTCAAGAGTAACGGTATGTGCAGTTACCCCGCTTTGTATGCTAACAGTCACGGGTGTTTGATTTTCTTTATTTACGATGCTTACATAAATATTACCATCCTGTCCTTTACATGCGTATGCACTAACATTTAATCCCGAAGTATTTAATGAAACAGGCAATAGATTTCCATTTGAACCATCTTTAAAAAACAACATAGAATAATATTCAGGTTTTGGAAAAAAACTTCCGCTGGTTTCTCCAATAGGCGAATAGAGGCCATTACCACCTCCATGAAAATTAAATCCCTTGCATCCGCTATAGGCAAGCTTCCACATATAGTCAATTGCCCATAAACTGGAACCAAAACTATTGCTGACACCAGATTTACCGCCACCATAAATGGAATTGCACTCAGCAACCCGCAAAGGCAGGTTTGCTGTAGCTGCAATGGCTGCTACTGAATTGCCGAAATTGGTAATAAGACTATCTGCATGTTGGCTTAATAACGTATTAAGATTGATAGATGGATCGGTGCCGGGGCCCCCCTGGTAGTAGTGAATTGTGAGCAGTTTCACTTTACTTCCTTCGGCATTGGCAAAAGAACTTAACCAGGTTTTATTATCGGCAACTGCCGGTCCACTGAATGCAATATCCGGATAAGAAGAATGAATGGCTTGATAATACTGGTTCCACTCGTTTTCAAAATCTCCACTTGAATAGGAACTGTTACGATAGCCATGGTGAGCATATAAATCAGCCTCATTACCTACTTCAAGACTTTGAATTTTATCGGCCATTGTTTTAGAAAGATATCCGGCTTCGTTGGTAGCAGTGGCTGGATTAAAATTGCCTCCAAAGTTCAATCCAAAGATTACGTTCCAACCCACTGCATTAATAAAATTACCGAAGCGGTCAATATCTGTTGTGGCAATGGAATCTTTACCAGTCGTTGCATTTCTTACATGACCACACCAAAAAGTTTTATCAACGCCATTTGCTCCAATCCGCAAAATACCATTACCTAAATTTTTTATTAATTGTATAAAAGCAGTATTGCTTGTATTGAAATAATTACTATCAGTAATCGCTGTCATTTCAAAACTTAATCCTATGAAATTTTCGGGAATCGCATTTCCCGGAGCAGACAAATTTACCTGCAACTGAACAGGTGTGCCCTGTGCAGTTGGAAGTCGTGAGATGCAGTTTGTGAATTACTTTTTTTGCAGGAAATAAAAAAAAGTGCCAGTAATATATACAGGAACTTGGTTGGAAAAATATCTTTACTATAAAACATTTTGTTTTTAGGGATCAATTTTAAAAGGTATAAAACCTCAACAAAAGTAAATTCGTTGAATTGATTAAAGTACTGAAGTATGTCATTGACATGTAAAAGAATCAAAATGAATCAACAGGAAAATCCTTCTTCAGCCATATTTTATATGAATTTAGACACGGTGGGTATTTTCTTTCTAAAACTAATCTCTTTCTCTTTTCGCCCAACAATCTCATCAATGGATTTGCATTTTTTTGATTTCATCAAGTAGCTTTATGAATTAAAGTTTTTGCAAATGAAGGTTCGCAGTTTTTTTACAGCAACTGTTCACCTTCCTAATCCAGTTGGTCTGTGGCATTCATGGTCGGGGATATTTTTTTAATTTCTAAAGTGAAAAATCGGCGAATGCGAAAAATAGAAATCTTTAATAAAAGTTCGTTTACTGCACACTTAAAATCTGCCAGGTTTTAAAGACCCGTAAGATTTTGACCGTGATTCGCAGCATAACATATAAAAGTTTGAACCGGATATTGTTATTCCGGGTGACGCTGATGTGCCCGAGTTCGGGCGGGAAAGATATGTTTCGATGCGATTTTTCCAATAAAAAGCGTATCGCACACATATCCTGTAACATAAAGATTTCCATCTGAATGACATTATTAATAAAGCAAATGATTATTTTTCCGCATGACTTTAAAACAAAAGGTACATCAGCGCTATCTGCAAATGGTGAATGATAACATAAGTTTACTCCAAAAGGATTTAGCAGATTTAAAAGAAAGCGGTACCAACGAAACAAAAAGCACCGCCGGCGATAAACACGAAACGGCTTTAGCGATGTTGCAAATTGAGCAGGCAAATAAGCGCGCACAATTAGAAAAGGTAATCGTGCAAAAGATACTGGTGGAAAAAATTAATTCAACCATTGTTGCAACAATAATTTTGAGCGGTAGCTTGATAAAAACTGATAAAGGTTATTTGTTTATGAGTGTTGCTTTAGGTAAGGCTCTTATAGAAGGAATAACTTTTACGGCATTGTCGCCTCAATCGCCGTTAGGGAAAGAATTGATGGGATTAAAAGCCGGAGACACCGCCGTCTTCAACAACAAAAGATATTATATTGAAAGTATTGAGTAAAAGATATCATACACCTAATTAATTATATCTTTTGCATACCTTAGGCGCGCCGATTATTTAGTCAATAAAAAAGCTCTTTTTATTTTTTGCTAAATATCGGCAATTTTTAATTCTGTCATTTACTATGCAATATTTTTATTAATCTAATCCTTTATGAAACAAAAAAAAGTACCGTTACCGGCATTGATAACCATATTCGGCGCCAAAGGCGATCTCACAAGGCGCAAGCTGATTCCCGCATTGTATAATTTATATACTGCCAATCACCTTCCTCAAACATTTGCCATTTATTGCATTGATTATTTGGCGAGCGACGAAAAGGATTTTAAGGGCGAACTGCTTGCTGGCATTAACGAGTTTAGTCGCACTGGCAAGGCACAGCAAAAACAATGGGAAGAATTTTCAGCGAATATTTTTTATATCCAGGGGGATTTTCAAAAACCTGAAACCTTCGCGAACCTGAAAGAACGGGCGGATAATTTTGACAAGCAAAACAAACAGCCAGGCACCCGGCTATTTTATTTTGCAACGTCACCTCGCTTTATCGAAATAATTGCCGAGGGATTATACAAAAATAAAATCTGCAACAGACCAACACTGGATCGAATTGTAGTAGAAAAACCATTCGGCACCGATCTTACTTCTGCAAAAAAATTAAATCTTTTTCTTGGCAAACGATTTGCCGAAAAGCAGGTGTACCGTATAGATCACTATTTAGGGAAAGAAGCCGTGCAAAATATAATGGCGTTTCGTTTTGCCAATTATGTTTTTGAACCATTATGGAATAATAATTTCATTGATTATATACAGATAAGTGTGGCCGAAGAAGTAGGCGTAGAAAAGCGGGGCGATTATTACGATAGTAGCGGAGCGCTGAGAGACATGATCCAAAACCACTTGTTGCAATTGATGTGCATTGTAGCAATGGAATGCCCTGCAGCCTATAAAGCAGAATTAATAAGAGACGCTAAAGTAAATGTATTGAAACATGTGAGGCGCTATTCCGGCGATGACGTTTTCAAAAATGTGGTTCGTGGCCAATATACTGCAGGCACTGTCAACGATAAACCAATGAAAGGTTACAGACAGGAAGAACAAGTGTCGCCAAAATCATCTACAGAAACTTTTGTAGCCGCCAAATTTTTTATTGATAACAAACGCTGGAAGGGTGTGCCCTTCTTTTTAATGACCGGCAAATCGTTACCGAGGCAGGCATCTGTTATCACAGTGCAGTTTAAAGATTCTCCCAATAGAATATTTAAAGATGATATTGAATCGAATCGGTTGGTGATAAGTATACAACCGGAACTGGAAATAGGTTTCCTATTTGAGAGCAAAGTGCCGGGGCTGGAGATGAAGCTAAAGTCAGTTGATATGGATTTTTCGTACCAGCAGGCTTATACAGAAAGTGTTCCCGAAGCATATGAGGCGTTGTTGCTGGATGTATTGGAGGGAGATCCCACGTTGTTCATGCGGGCCGACCAGGTGGACAACGCATGGAAAGTGGTAATGCCCATTTTGAACGCATGGAAAAAATATCCCCTGAAACAATTGCATTTCTATAAAGCCGGCTCGTGGGGACCCAGGGAAGCGATGCATTTGATAAAACCTTATACAGACGTTTTGTTTCAGTTGCCGCTAAGTGAAAAGAAAAGTTGACTAGCCTGTGACATAAATTATGCATCGGGAATTACCAGTTCTTCCAATTTTGTCAATGTATCCGACGATTTATCACGGACATATCTGACTATTTTAAGTTTTCGTTTATCGCCCGTTTTTGAGTGTTTGAATCAACAAGGGGCGAATTTATATGCCCACTTTTTAAAAATCTTTGCATGGCGCAGGAGATTAAATTTTATTATAAAAACCTTCTAAAAAATAATTTTTTGTGGTAATCTTTATTGAAGTTTGCTTCTATGCAATTGTCATTTAAAGATATCTTATCGGTCGTCATCATTTTTCAATTGCTCTTCCTGTTTGTTTTTCTTATTACAAACCCAAAAGGAAAAAGGATAAGCAATATTTTATTGGGTAGCTTTTCCCTGGCAGTATGCTTCAACTTCACCGATGGGATACTGATATTTGACAAAGCGTATTTCAATCATCCTTCATTTGCATTTATCGGTAATAATTTCAGCCTGCTGTATGGTCCGCTCTTGTACCTATATGTACAAAGCGTTATTCAAAAAGATTTTAGATTAAAAACTTAGAATAAAGCAGATAGGTCGTGATGAATTGAATAGTATTTGTTTTAAGCTAATAATATTAGTATATTTGAGCTAAAATTATTAGCCATGTTTACAGGAATGAGTTTAATAGAATTTACAAAAAAGTTTCAGAGTGATGCTGATTGCGTTGCCTATTTGAAGGAGATAAAATGGAAAGACGGGGTAAAGTGTAAGAAGTGTGGCGGCCATGAATTTTGGAAAGGAAAA
>DATCFI010000132.1:0-4273 GCA_036509585.1 Hanamia sp.
TTTGAAAAGATTACTAGAAATTAAAGCCCCTGAAGTAATTCTTAGAAATGAGAAACGTATGCTCCAGGAAGCAATAGATTCACTCTTTGATAACTCACGTAAATCAAATGCTGTAAAAGCAGAAGGTGGACGTGCATTAAAATCATTGAGCGATGTATTGAAAGGAAAGCAAGGTCGCTTCCGTCAAAACCTGTTAGGTAAACGTGTTGACTATTCCGGTCGTTCTGTAATTGTAGTAGGACCTGAATTAAAAATGCACGAATGTGGTTTACCGAAGGATATGGCTGCTGAATTATTCAAGCCATTTATTATTCGTAAACTGATTGAAAGAGGAATTGTAAAGACAGTAAAAAGTGCGAGAAAATTAGTAGACAAGAAAGAAGCGATCATTTGGGATATTCTTGAAAATATTTTGAAAGGACATCCGATCATGCTTAACCGTGCTCCAACATTGCACCGGTTATCCATCCAGGCATTCCAGCCTAAATTGATCGAAGGAAAAGCGATCCAGCTTCACCCATTGGTAACAACGGCGTTCAATGCGGATTTCGATGGTGACCAGATGGCTGTTCACGTTCCGTTAAGCAGCGCTGCCATTTTGGAAGCACAAATGCTAATGCTTTCTTCTCATAATATTTTGAATCCTCAGAATGGTACTCCAATTACCCTTCCTTCTCAGGACATGGTTTTGGGACTTTATTATATTACAAAAGGAAAGAAATCTACTCCCGAGGAAATAGTGAAGGGTGAAGGCAAAAGTTTCTATTCAAATGAAGAAGTTATTATAGCGTATAATGAGCGTAAAATTGATCTTCATGCAGGAATAAAAGTAAAAACAAATATTCGTAACATCGATGGATCTCTTTCCAATAAGTTAATTGAGACTACCGTTGGTCGTGTTATATTTAACCAGCATGTGCCTAAAACTGTAGGTTTCATCAATGCCTTACTTACCAAGAAATCCTTGCGTGAAATAATCGGTAACATTATTAAATGGACTGATATTCCTACTACTGCCAGGTTTCTTGATGACATCAAACAACTTGGTTTCCGTATGGCATTCAAGGGTGGGTTATCATTTAATATAAACGACCTGATCATTCCGGAAACTAAAGCTTCAATGATCGAAAATGCAACTGTTGAAGTGGATGAAGTATGGGATAACTATAATGCCGGTTTGATAACCAACAATGAAAGATACAATGGTATCATTGATATCTGGAGTAGGGTGGATACTCGCTTAACAGAAACTTTGATCAGCGAGCTTGCTGCAGATAAACAAGGATTTAATTCGGTTTACATGATGCTTGATTCCGGTGCCCGTGGATCTAAACAACAGATCAAACAGCTGGCCGGTATCAGGGGATTAATGGCGAAACCACGTAAATCAGGAAGTACAGGAAGTGAGATCATTGAGAATCCGATCCTTTCCAACTTTAAGGACGGACTAAATGTATTAGAATATTTTATATCCACACATGGTGCCCGTAAAGGTTTGGCGGATACAGCTTTAAAGACTGCTGATGCCGGTTATCTTACAAGAAGACTCGTGGACGTTGCGCAGGATGTTGTGATCAATGATGAAGATTGTGGCACATTAAGAGGAATTACCGTTTCTGCACTTAAGGATAATGAAGACGTTATTGAACCTTTATACGACAGGATTTTAGGACGTACTTCATTACATAATGTGTATGATCCTATTACAGATAATTTACTGGTTGAAGCAGGTTCTATTATTAATGAAGATATAGCCTTTGCTATCACTGAAGCCGGAGTAGAAAGCATGGAAATTCGTTCCGTACTTACCTGCGAAAGTCGCCGTGGAGTTTGCGTGAGATGTTATGGTAAAAACCTGGCCTCAGGCTATACTGCTCAAAAGGGAGATGCAGTGGGAATTATTGCCGCTCAGTCGATCGGTGAGCCTGGTACACAGCTTACACTTCGTACTTTCCACGTAGGTGGTGTGGCTGGTTCAGCATCTGTAGAATCTACACTTACTGCAAGGTTCGATGGAACCATTCAATTCGATGGATTAAGAACAGTAGATGCTTTAAATAATGCCGGTGAAAAAACCAAAGTGGTTATCGGTCGTACGGGTGAAGTGAGAATTATGGATGTGAAAAACGATCGTTTGCTGATCAATAATAACGTGCCTTATGGTTCTACCTTGAATGTAAAGGATGGCCAGAAAGTAACAAAAGGAGATATAATTTGCACATGGGATCCGTTCAACAACGTAATCGTTTCTGAAATTGATGGTGTGTTGAAATTTGAAAATATCATCGAAGGTGTTACCTATCGTGAAGAGGCAGATGAACAAACAGGTCACCGTGAAAAAGTAGTTATCGAAACAAAAGATAAAGCACGTATTCCTTCCATGCTTATCGAAGGCAAAAAGGAGACAAAAGGATACAATCTTCCCGCAGGTTCGCATGTTACCATGGAAGAAGGTGAAGAAGTGAGAGCAGGCCAGGTGGTAGTTAAAATACCACGTGTATTAGGTAAATTAAGAGATATCACCGGTGGTTTGCCACGTGTAACTGAATTATTTGAAGCAAGAAATCCTGGTAATCCTGCAGTTGTTTCTGAAATTGATGGCGTAGTTTCTTTCGGTAATATCAAACGTGGTAACCGTGAGATCATTGTTGAAGCAAGAGACGGTGTTATCAAAAAATACCTGGTTCCGCTTACAAGACAGATACTTGCACAGGATGGTGATTTTGTAAAAGCCGGAATTGCCTTATCAGATGGACAAATTGCTCCTGCAGATATTCTTTCGATAAAAGGTCCGTTTGCCGTACAGGAATATGTAGTGAATGAGATCCAGGAAGTTTATCGTTTGCAAGGTGTAAAGATCAATGACAAACATATTGAAGTGATTGTTCGCCAAATGATGAGAAAAGTGACTATTGAAGATGCAGGTGATACTAAATTCCTTGAAGGAGATACCGAGGATCGCTTTGATTTTAATACCGAGAATGACTGGATCTTTGATAAAAAAGTAGTTACAGATTCTGGTGAAAGCACTAAGATGCGTCCTGGTAAGATCGTTACTTTGAGGGAAGTAAGAGAAGAAAATTCAATTCTTCGTCGTGCCGACAAAAAGATTGTGGAATTCCGCGATGCAAGGCCGGCAACTTCATCTCCATTGTTATTAGGTATTACAAAAGCATCTCTTGGAACTCAAAGCTGGATTTCTGCGGCTTCTTTCCAGGAAACTACCAAAGTATTGTCATCTGCTGCCATACAAGGCAAAACAGATACCATGCTTGGCCTGAAGGAAAATGTAATCACCGGCCATCCAATACCAGCAGGTACCGGATTGAGAGATTTCAATAATATGATCGTAGGAAGCAAAGAGGAATATGAATTGCTGATGACTACAAAAGAAGCGATGGCTTTTGATGAAGAAGAATAGATAGTAAATCTTTTTATAAAATAAAGGAGCAAGAGAAATCTTGCTCCTTTATCATTTTCTATATTGTTTGCATTAAAGTAAACAAAGAAATAAAGAAGATTTTTATTTTGCCTAATGAAAATTAGCCTCTAAAACAATTATAAATCTCTCGCTCAACCGTCCGTTCTGCAAAGTTTATTACGTTTAATCCATTCCCTTTTACCAATAAAAAAATCTCGCAGTTTATCAGATAAACGCGAGGTCTTTATTTTGAATATTAAAATCTATTATTATTTCTCTACCGTTTGTTATTCCGCGTATCTCCCGAATTTCTGGAAGGTGCTTGTGTAGTTCTTTGGGAACTCTGCACTTGCAATTGACGAACATTTTGTTGCTGATCATGTCGCTGAATAGTCGGTTTTTCATCATGGAAAATCGGCTTTATTTTCGCAGGCTGAACGGTCCTATACTGGCTTGGCTGTGGTTCACGACTTGAACTGCCGGTCTGTATACATTTAACGTATTTCCTACACGCTGCGCCTTATTTTTTTGATGCATATCTTTTATAGAAATAGTTTCAATTTTATTTTTTGAATACCTTTCTACTTCATTTAACTCGGGGCCGCCTGAATAATATTGATTATGACTGTGGGTTATTTTGAAATTATTAATAATAGAAATGCGGCTTGCATCATTTAGGTATGCCCCTCCACGTTGAACCACTCCTCCAAGGTTTTTGTCGTATATGTGATCGCGGCCGCAATAATTCCAGTAAAATGCGGGTGCTCTCCATGAACCAAATTGTGCACCCACATATACATCCGGTAATAAGGGCGCCCAACAATAATCATTGCCATAAGAACCCCAGGTAAC